>SXSX01000009.1 GCA_005793295.1 Burkholderiales bacterium
ATCCCGGCTGGTGGGAAGGCGGTCCTCAGTTGGACTTGTTTGTCAATGACAAAGCCTTCGCTAGCCTTTCCCCAGAAAACAAGGCGATTATTGAATGTGCTGCCGCTTTCGCGCACACGGAGATGCAAGCCAAGTACGATGCCAAGAACCCGGATGCATTGAAACAACTGGTGGGCGCAAAAACAAAAGTTTTGCCATTCCCCAAGGATGTTCTTGATTTGGCCTTCAAAGAGTCGATGAAACTTTATAAAGAAATTTCGGAGAAGAATGAAAATTGGAAGAAAGTTTATTCTGATTACTCCGCGTTCCGTAAAGATCAAAACTTATGGTTCCGCTTTACTGAAGCGCGTTTTGATTCCTTCATGCAAAGCCAAAAGCTCTAAGCTATTGAAGCAATAAAAAAAGCCCCGCAGCGCATGCTGCGGGGCTTTTTTGTGGGTTCGGCTTTAATGTAAAAGGTTGTATTCAGCGATATAAAAGACTGCGCCAGCCAGATAGCCTATCAATGCCAGGCCACTGATTTTTTTGACGTACCAAATAAAGTCAATCTTTTCAAGGCCCATTGCGGCAACTCCGGCTGCAGATCCAATGATAAGAATAGAGCCGCCTGTACCTGCGCAATAGGCCAAGAACTCCCATAAGAAACTATCTGGCGGGTATGTTTCTAGGCTGTACATCCCCATTGACGCAGCGACCAATGGAACGTTGTCAACTACTGCACTGACCAGTCCGATAACCATCACGATCACATCTTGACGCCCAATCGTGGTATCAAGCCATTTGGCAATATCAGCCAGTACATGGGTGTGCTCTAAGACAGCCACACTGAGCAAAATACCGATAAAAAATACGATGGAGCTCATGTCGATGCGCGTGAGCGCACGGGCCAAGGTCAGGCGTTGTTTGCGCAACTCCTCCTCCTTGCGGTGGACCACATCGCCCACTAACCACAACACACCCAAGCCAAAAAGGATTCCCATAAAGGGTGGTAAGTGGGTCAAGGTTTTAAATACTGGAACGAGCACCAAAATAGCCAAGCCAGAAAAAAACATCAGGTTGCGCTCAAAACTACTGGTTTCAAACAGCGCATCCGCATCCGAGCGTTGGGGCGCAATCACTGGGCGGTTTCCAAGAATGAAAGCGGTCACTGTCAAAGGAACCAGCAAGTTGATGAGAGAAGGGATAAACAAACCTTTCATGATCTCAAGCGCAGTGATTTGACCGCCAATCCAAAGCATGGTGGTGGTTACGTCTCCAATCGGCGTCCAAGCACCACCTGCGTTGGCTGCTATCACAATAATCCCTGCAAAAAATAAACGATCTTCTCTCTGTTCCAGAAGTTTTTTCATCAGAGAGACCATCACAATCGTGGTGGTGAGATTGTCTAAAATTGCACTGAGAAAAAACGAGACAAAGCCAACCATCCACATCAAGGTGGAGAGCTTTTTGGTTTTGATCTTGGAAGTAATCACTTCAAAACCGTTGTGTGCGTCCACCACCTCGACAATCGTCATTGCGCCCATTAAGAAAAATACGATTTGCGCGGTAGTCATGAGCGACTCGTTGAGTTGCTCTCCGACTAAATGCGCATCGCTTTGGGAAAGCGCATACAAGGTCCACAAAAGCCCAGCACCCAACAAAGCTGAGGCGGACTTATTGATGCGAAGTGGGTGCTCGAGTGCAATCGCGGCGTAGACAAGAACGAAAATAACGATCAGCGCAGTCAGCATATTGCTTCCTATTTTTTAGCGTCTTTGGATGTGGCTTCTAACAAAGCTTTCATCGGATCGTCATCCTCCTTGGTGGCGTCTGAAGGTGGAACTGGCAGTCCATCCGTTTGATTGGCACCATCTGCTGGTTTGGTCTGCGCATCATCGCCCGTTTGAATATCGAGTTGCAACATGATTTGGTCTGAGCTGAGTGCTGCTTCCTTTTCCATGCCGCCTGTGACCAAGACGGGGAAAGCGATAACGGCAACTACCATAATCAATTGCAAAATAATGAAAGCGATAGAGCCTTTGTAAATTTCAATCGTTTTCACCGATGCAATTAACTTTCCTGTCACTCGGTCTTTGTAATCGAATTTTGCGGCAACGCTGCGCAAGTAAAACAAAGCAAATCCAAACGGTGGTGTAAGGAAGGAGGTTTGCAAGTTCATAGCAATAATGACACCAAACCAAATCATGGCTTGGTCCGGCGTCATTCCCGGAACCAGACCGGGTAATATTTTTTCCGCGACCGGGGCCAGCAATGGGATCACAATGAATGCAATTTCAAAGAAATCAATAAAGCAGCCAAGGATAAAAACCAAAATATTGACGACGACCAAGAATCCCCACGCACCGCCGGGCATCCCGTCAAACAAGTGTTCAACCCAAATATGGCCATCGGCTGCGTTGAAGGTGAAGCTAAATACGGTCGAGCCGATCAAAATAAACAGAACAAAAGAAGCGAGTATTGCTGTATTTTCCAAGGCCTGTTTTGTTAAGGAAAAACTCAAGCGCCGCTTTCCAAGAGCCAAAATGATGGCACCCAGCGCGCCCATGGCGCCACCTTCTGTAGGGGTCGCAACGCCTAAGAAAATGGTTCCAAGCACCAAGAAGATCAAAATCAAGGGCGGCATGAGCACAAAGGTCACCTGCTCGGCTAGACGTGACAAAAGACCCAATCGCGTGACGCGATTGATGATCGCCAGGCTCAGCCCTGTTAAAGAAGCCAAGGTCATCGACAAAATAACGATCTCATCGCCAGCCGATGGAACGGCTCGCTCTAGCCACTGAGTCATCAAACCGTTGTGGATCTGGGCCCACCCAAATCCAACCGCGGTACAAAGCAATACAAGCACGAGAAGTGATCGATGACCCGAGGCCCCGTTGTCTTCTTTGTAAAGCAAGGCCTCTGGCGGAAGCGCAGGAACCATCTCCGGTTTAAAAATGGCAACCGCCACAATAAAACTGATGTACAGGGCCACCAAAAGCAAACCGGGAATCAAAGCACCGGAGTACATATCGCCAACCGAGCGGCCTAACTGGTCGGCCAAAACAATCAAAACCAATGAGGGTGGAATCGCTTGGGCCAGGGTGCCTGAGGCGGTGATAGTTCCCGTTGCAATGGTTCTGCTGTAACCATACCGAAGCATGATGGGCAGTGAAATCAAACCCATCGAAATCACGGCAGCCGCAACCACACCTGTCGTAGCTGCGAGCAAAGCGCCAACCAAAATCACAGCGATGGCAACCCCTCCGCGAACGGGGCCAAAAACTTGCCCCACCGTTTCGAGCAAGTCTTCGGCCATACCTGAGCGCTCTAAGATGATGCCCATAAAGGTAAAAAACGGAATGGCAAGCAGGGTGTCTTTTTGCATAATGCCAAAAATACGCAGTGGCAAAGCCTGGAACATAGCGGCCGGAAAGATACCCGCCTCAATGCCAATGAATCCAAAGGCCAACCCTGTCGCTGCGAGACCAAAGGCGACGGGAAAACCTGTCAACAAAATAACAAACAGACCAGCGAACATCAAGGGCACAAATTGTTGTGCTAAAAAAGTGGTTTGCATTTATTTGGCTCCAGCTAACATTTGCGAGGCTTTTTTCTCAAGCGCTTCGAGATGTTTTTGTTCATCTGACTTGGCCTCTTCGCCGCTTAAAACATCAGGCCCGAAACCTCTAAGAAACGCAATTCGTTTGATGAGTTCAGAAAATGCTTGCGCAAGCAACAATGCAAAGCCCAAAGGAATGAGTCCATAGGCCGGCCAACGTATCAATCCGCCCGCGTTTTGCGACATCTCCCCGCTGACAAAGGTTTGGTAAAAGAAGGGCCAGCCTAGGGAAATACTGATGATGCAAAACGGAATTAACACGACAATAATTCCTACAACATCAATCCAGTTGCGGGCGCGGTCTGAAAGCCGAGACGAAATGAAGTCAATGCGTACATGGGAATTTTTTAAAAATCCAAACCCAGCACCTAGCATAAAGACAGCAGCAAAGAGATACCACTGAATTTCTAACAATCCGTTAGAACTGCTGTTGAAAAATTTTCTAACCAAGGCGTTTCCTGCGCTGATAAGCGTGGTGGCTAATATCAACCACATCGTAAGCTTGCCAGCCCACGTACTGATTCTGTCAATCCATTGTGAGAGGGATAAAAGTGACGTCATAAGGAGTCCATTGTTTGTTATTTTTTAATGTGCTTGATTGGTTTGTCTGCACCATTTACACACTGGAAGTCTAAGGCCTAAATCTTTAAATTGACGTGAAATTTGTAATTCAATTATGAAATTTCACCCATTTAGACACTGGTAAAAACCCTCGATCCAAGCCACGAGATGGTACGGATACCTGCAATCGTCATGCCTAATGATCCGAGCAAATGCAATCCCGCTGTCCCTAACGCCAAGGCATAACGCTGCTGCGCCAGCATGGCAACGACCTCAGCTGAAAAGCTAGAAAACGTCGTCAGCGCACCTAAAAATCCGGTGACCAAAAGCAATCGCCACGTGGGGTCGAGTTCTGGCATGGCTTGAAAAACAGCCACACACACACCAACCAAATATCCACCAATCAGATTAGCTGCAAGCGTGCCCCAGGGCAGCACCGTTCCTGAGATAGCGATGGGGTTGAGCCATAAGCCCAACTGCCAACGTGCCAAGGCGCCTGCGCATGCGCCTATACAAATAGCAATGACTTGATAAATCAAGGTTTTGTGGCGGCGTATGGGGCGCCGTTGACGGTGAGTCCCGCGTTTGAGAGCGCTTCCGCCTTGGTGGGTTTAAAGCCTTTAACACGCTTTAAAAAGTCTGGCCAATCAGTAAACGGCGCTTGGGTTCTTGCTTTCATGATGCGGGCGGTGCTGCTGGGCCCTAAACCTTTGACGTTATCGAGCTCGGCCTCGGTTGCGAGGTTGGCTTCGGTACCGGCAAAAATACTTGCACTTAGCAAAGCCAAGCAGGTCGCAATCAAAACAAGGATAGGTTTGCGCACAGGGCTCTCTTATGAATTTTTTGCCAACCAACGGACATATTGGCTCACCCCAGTCTGGACATCAGAAAAGACGTGTTGGCAACCACTCTGGCGCAGTGCGCTCAAATCCGCTTGGGTATAGCACTGGTATTTACCGCGCAGGGCATCAGGAAAGGCAATGTAGTCGATCAAACCTTGAGAGGCCAGAGCGCTTAAGGGCAGGGCGTCTTGTCCTTGGTGAACGCGCATCGTATTGACAACCGCGCTGGCAACATCGTTAAACGCTTGGGCCTGGCCTGAGCCGAGGTTGAAAATTCCACTGACGTTGGGGTGATCGAAGTACCACAGATTGACGGCGACGACGTCGTCAATGAAAACGAAATCGCGCATCTGTCCGCCTGCGAGGTAACCGCCGTACTCACCAAAGAGTTTGACTTTTCCCTCGGCCTGGAACTGGTGGAACTGGTGGTAAGCCACGCTGGCCATTCGGCCTTTGTGTTGTTCATGGGGTCCGTACACATTGAAGTACCGAAACCCCACCACTTGGGTCTTGGCTTTTTCAAATGCAGCCCCTAACTCTAAGCGTACTTTTTGGTCAAACAGAAGTTTGGAGTAGCCGTACACATTGAGTGGCGCTTCATACGCGGGTTCTTCTTTGAAGGTGTCTGAGCCACCGTAGGTTGCGGCAGAAGACGCGTACAAAAGCCGCGAGCCTTGGGCTTGGGCGGCATGAAACAACTGTTTGGAAACGCCATAATTATTGGCCATCATGAACTTGCCATTGCTCTCCATGGTGTCGCTGCAAGCGCCTTCATGGAAAACGGCTTCGACCTTGCCAAATTGCCGCGCAGAAAAGTCGTCGTAAAAAGTATCTGCGTCAATGTAGTCAGCAATCTTTAAACCGGCTAAGTTTTTAAACTTATCGCCTTGGGTGAGATCGTCAACGGCCAAAATATCCGTAAAACCTCTTGCATTGAGGCCTTCAATAATTTTGCTGCCGATAAAACCAGCAGCGCCGGTCACTGCGATTCGGGTCATCCAAATAACTCCTCGTAGGTCACTGTCGCCGTACCAAATTTCCCAACCACTAAGCCACCCGCCCGGTTGGCCCAAGGCAGCGCTTGGCGCAGAGAAAGGCCGGATCCCACCAATGTCGCGAGGGTGGCGATAACCGTGTCACCGGCGCCGGTGACATCAAAAACCTCTCGGGCTTGGGCACTGACATGCAATGGCCCTTGGGCATCAAACAGTGTCATACCCTCTTCACTGCGCGTGAGTAAAACCGCATCCAGATGCAGTTGCGTTCGCAGTTGCTGGACCTTTGCTGTGAGATCTTCCTCCGAGGTCCACTCGCCTATGACTTGCTGCAGTTCAGCGCGATTGGGGGTAATGACGTTAGCGTTTTTGTAGCGTGAGTAATCGGTGCCTTTGGGGTCTATCAAAATAGGTTTTCCTTGGGCTCGGGCAAGGGTGATCATGTCACCAACGTGGGCCAGGCCGCCCTTGCCGTAGTCTGAAAACAGAACGGCATCGTGGCTTGGCAACAGGTTGTCAAAGGTCGCACTTTGGCTGGCCAACAATGCATTTTTGGGTGTGTTTTCAAAGTCCAGGCGCAAGAGCTGCTGCTGCCGACCAATGATGCGCAACTTCACCGTGGTTTTGAGATCGGCATCGCGACCGAAGTGGGTGCGTATCCCTGTTTTTGCCAAAATGGCTTCAAGTTTGAGGCTGGCCTCATCGTCTCCTACGACGGTGAGCAAGGATGCTTGCGCACCCAAGATGGCTACGTTATACGCCACGTTGGCAGCACCGCCACTGCGCTCTTCCTCGCGGGTAATTCGAACGATGGGAACCGGGGCCTCGGGGGAAATACGGTCGACCGCGCCATACCAATACCGGTCCAGCATCACGTCGCCCACGACAAGAACGCGTGAGGCGGCAATCTGTTTGGCTTCAATGGAGTGAGGATGCTGTGTTTTCATAACTCTTCTACCCGACGTGCAGGATAACTGTCCCAGGCTTGGCAGCCAGGACAGTGCCAAAAATGCTGCTTGGCTTCAAAGCCACAGGCGGCGCAGCGGTAGCGCTTAAGCGGCTTGACCGCATGGTCGAGCGCCCGCTGAACCTGGGGGTGAAACTGTTCATGCTCTAATTTTTCACCCGCAATCCACTGGGCTGCAGCCACCAAGGAAGGGTGATTTTCAAGATGATGGACATACCAGTTTCTCGCATCCGTGGGCTTGTTGGGTTGCTTGGCCTCAAGCGCCACGATCGCGTCTAAAACATCAAGCGAAGGTGCGGACTGATACGCTTTTTTAAGCGATTGAAGGGCGGCTTCTGTTTGGCCCGCTTCAATAGCGTAATGACTGAACGGCTGTGCCATGAGCCCAATCGATTGAGGGGTATCTTTTAGCGCCTCTTCAAGCGTGCCATAAGCCTTTAGTGGCTGTCCCATTACAAATTGCAAATGTGCCAAATCGATTCGAGCCCGGGCAGCGTTGGGGGCCGTAGCAATTGCTTGCATCAACAGAGTTTGAGCCTGGTCGTTTTGGGCTGTTGCAACCAAGTTAGCTGCTTCTTCACAGAGGTAGTGGGCTAGACGACCGGCGAAACTGCCTTGGCCTGCGGTCTCGAGTTTGCGTGCAATTTCTGCCGCAAGCGTCCAGTCGCGGGAGCGTTCGTAGTTGGCTAAAAGCGCGAGCCGGGCTTGGGCTTCGAAACGGGTGCCTTCAAGCTTGAGTAGGGCGGTTTCAGCACGGTCTAGCAAGCCTGCTTTAAGGTAGTCCAGCGCCAAAGCGTGTTGTGCACGATCGCGCTCGTCATCTGTTAAATCGCCGCGAGCAAGCAAGTGTTCGTGGACGCGTACAGCACGCTCGTACTCGCCTCTGCGGCGAAACAAATTACCAAGTGCAAAGTGCAGTTCTGAGGTATCCG
>SXSX01000101.1 GCA_005793295.1 Burkholderiales bacterium
ATGGTGCTGGAGCCAACTTCCCCATCGCGCAATTTTTGTTTGAAGTAGCCCAGAGAGACGTAGCCCCAAACGTCGCGGGACCAATCAATCAAAATCGTATCAGCGCGGGCGATGGCGTCAAAAAGTTCAGCCATGTAGTCATGCGGTTCAATTTGAATGCTGTAGGGCTGAAACACCAAGCCCAGACCCAAGGGTTCGGGGGCTTCAATGACGCGCTTAGAAAACGCTTCCCAATTAAAATCCGGCCAGGCGCTGAGATGGGCGTTGTAGTTTCCAACAGCACCATTCATCTTGCCCATGATCTTGACGTTGGCAATTTTTTCACAGGCCGCTTGCAAGCGCACCACCACGTTGGCAATTTCTTTGCCCACCGTGGTGGGGCTGGCCGTTTGGCCATGGGTGCGGCTGAGCATCGGTACGTCGGCGTAGGCATGCGCCATATCGCGTAGCTTGAGGATCAAGCGGTCGAGTTGCGGCAAGACCACCATATCGCGGGCTACGCGCAGTTGCAAAGCGTGGCTGGTGTTATTAATGTCTTCGCTGGTGCATGCAAAGTGCACAAACTCATTGGCCTTCATCAATTCAGGGCGGGCTTCAAATTTAGATTTGAGCCAGTACTCCACCGCTTTGACATCGTGGTTGGTCGTCTTTTCTATGGTTTTAATGGCTTCACCATCGGTTTCCGAAAAGTTTTTGACCAAGCCCAAAAGGTAGGTGCGCGCGCCTGGGCTCAAGGGTTTGAATTCTGCAAAGCCTGCGTCGCTCAAAGCAATAAACCAAGCCACTTCTACTTGCACCCTGCGGTGCATATACCCTTGCTCACTCATCAAGGGACGCAGGTTGGCGAGCTTGGAGGCGTAGCGGCCGTCCAAGGGGGAAAGAGCAGAAATAGCAGAGAAACTCATAGAGGGATTGTAGGTCTACCCAAAGTCAGCGTAAGAACGGTTTCGATGTATAGAATAGGTGAATTGTTTAACTCATTACTGCCCATGAAACTTATTGGATCCGTGTCGAGCCCCTATGTTCGCAAAGTGCGCATTGTGATGGCCGAAAAAAAGCTGGAATACGACTTCCAGATTGAAGATGTGTGGGCTCCTACCTCCACTATTTCTTATTCCAACCCGCTGGGCCAGGTGCCTTGCTTGATCATGGATGGCGGCGAGTCGCTGTTTGATTCACGCGTGATTGTGGAGTATTTAGACACCCTTTCCCCTGTAGGCAAGCTCATCCCAGGCGTTGGCCGCGAGCGGGCTGAAGTAAAAACGTGGGAGTCTTTGGCAGACGGTTTGCTAGACAGCGCGATTGCTGCGCGCCTTGAGGCGACGTGGGCTGGCCGTGGCGCCCAAGAGCGCAGCAAGGCGTGGATCGACCGGAATATAGAGAAAATTCATACCGTTTTGCGGGCGATGGACGCCGGCTTGGGAGAGAAAGCTTTTTGCTCCGGAGTGCACCTGACTTTGTCAGATATCGCAGTTGGTTGTGCCTTAGGGTATTTGGATTTCCGCTTTGCGCACATCAATTGGCGTGTCCAGCACCCCAACCTTGCCCGCCTTCAAGAGAAACTGGTACAACGCGCGAGCTTTGTCGATACGACTCCAGCCTAAGCGGCTTTCTTGCCGGTTTAGGTGTTGGCTCGGCGCTTAAGCCAGCGCATCACACTGCCCACCACGGGCAGTTTTTCATAGAGCTCCTCGGCCGCGTCCCAGTAGTCGCGGTGAAGGCTGACCAAGCCTTGTTCGTTAAAAACGATATGGCTTGCGCCTAGGATCACTTGTTCGGTCGTTTGCTGGTAATTCTTAAACCGAAATTTAAATTCCCAGGTTAAAAAACACTGCTGACCTTGGCTAATGCGCTCAATGACAACAAAGCGCGGCGCTTCAAGCGCCACGAACATGTGTGCAAAGATCGCTGATATCGCTTCGCAACCTTTGACATCATTGAACGGATCTTTGAATCGTGCTTCAGGTGCATAAATAAGAGGAAGATCTGCAATTCTTTTTTCGGTCAGTGTTTCAAAAAAAATCACCAAACGGGCCAGAGAGTGCGCATGCATTTCCGATGCGGGAGCGGGGTTTAACGGGTTCATAGGATTTAATGGGTGGCTTGGCGAACCAAGAAAAAATAGAGCCGGTTAGGAAACAGGCGCAAGGCTTTCATCCAAAACGTAAAACGTTTAGGGAAGTGAATTTCAAAGCGTCCTTGCGCCCAGCCGCGCAGTATCGCTTGTGCTGCCTGCGCGGGGGTGAGCAAGGCGGGCATGGTGAAGGTATTTCCAGCGGTCAGCGGCGTGTCTACAAAACCCGGGTTGATGATTGAGATGCCGATACCGTGCGGATGTAAATCCAAGTACAAGGTTTCTGCCAGATTGATAAGCGCCGCCTTGGTCGGGCCGTAGGCCAAACTTTTTGGGAGACCGCGGTAGCCTGCGACGCTTCCAACCAAACTGATGTGCCCAGAGCCTTGTTGTCGCATCAAAGGAACGATGTGTTCTAGAACATAGATGGCACCTTCGTAGTTCACTTGCATATGGCGCAGCATGTCGTTCGTATCCAGGGTGTCAGCGGTCATCGCGTGGTAATGGCCTGCGCAGTAAACCACGCCATCCATCCGCCCCTGAGCAGCCAGGGTTTGCGCAGATACGCGGACGGCGTCTCGGTCGGTAACGTCTAAGGCGAGCGCTTTGCTGTTGGGGTGCGCGGCGACAAATGCCTCTAGCGCCTGCGCATTGCGGGCAGAGACCACCACATGGGCTCCTTGGGCATACAAGGCAGACGCGGTAGCGTAACCAATGCCACTGCTTGCGCCAATGAGCCAAACCGTTTTTCCTTGCCAGTTTTGAAGTGGCGGATTCAAAGGAGGAAAAAGACTCATGGCTTGCGTTTGGTAAAGCTTAAAGTGACTTCGCCAAGATCGACGCCCCATTTGCGCATCGAGGCTTTGTTGAGCATGACTTGGTCGTTGATCAGGTACATCCAGTCATCTAATGCGACGTGGTAAACGCTGCCATCCACAGGCAATGCCAAGGTGTAATTCCAGTGAAACGCATTGCCCCGCGTTTGTCCTTGGGCTAGCCCGATCACATCGTCAGCGCGCCCGCTGTAGCGTCCATCGCCAAGGGCGGTGAGATGCCAAATGCGCTTTTGCGTACTACCATCGGAATAGGTGAATGATTCATCCAAGGTGCCTTCATCGTCAACCCAGTGGCACACCATCACCACCGTAAACCGTTTGACCACCGCCCCAGAGCGGTCGGTAAAAATGCCGTAGGCGTCTAAGGTGCCGTTGAAATACTGTTTGAGATCCAGTACCGGTTTTTCAGCAGCGTAGGTATCGATCTTTTGAGAGGCACAACCGCTCAGGCTGACGAGGCCCGCAAGCGCAGCGCCCGAGAGGGCAGAAGAAAGTAGAAGACGTCTTTTCATAAGGGCTTTCGAAGAGTGTGAAATAAAAGTAACAAGGCTGCAATGACTTTGAGTCCGCAAGGCAAAAGACAGTAGGTCCAGGTCAAACTTTGCAATGCTTCAGGCGAGCGCATGCCGGGCGCGTAACCCAAAAGGTTGAGAAGGGGAAGAGAGATTCCCGCAGCCAAAGCGAGGTTGAACTTGGTGGCAAGGTTCCACCAACCAAAGTACGTTCCTGCATCGGGCCCGTCTTTTTTGCCGGTTTGCAGTAGACCCGCCAACAGGGCAGCGGGTGCGACCAAATCTACCGCCATCGCCACCCCAGAGAGTGCGCAGACGATTAAAAATTCTGTGATGTCACCTGCGTCAAGCAGCGCTGCAAAAACAAACACACCGACCGCCAAAACCATGCCTATAAGCCAGCTTTTTTCAAGCCCGAACTGGGCAATGCAGCTTGTCCACACGGGCAAGGACACGGCTGCAGCTACAAAGTAAACACCTAAAAACCAAGACTCCATAAAGGCTGGAGCTTGAAGGCGGTCTTGGACGAAAAACAAAATTAAGGTTGCAGGAACGGCCGAAGCAATTCCGTTGACCATGAAAATCAACAGCAATTGACGAAACG
>SXSX01000102.1 GCA_005793295.1 Burkholderiales bacterium
AAAAGCCAGAGAGAGTATTTCAAAAAAAAATTGGGCTGCGGCAGTCGCTGTTCTTGAGCCTTACACAAAAAACACTGCAAATGACGCAGATGGTTTCAATTTATTAGGTTACAGCTACCGCAATCTCAAACGCTACGATGAGTCACTCGTAGCCTACAAAAGGGCGTTAGAGATCGATCCCAAACACCGCGGCGCCCATGAATACATTGGCATTGCGTATATACAAATGTCACAACTTGCTAACGCTAAGATACATTTGGATGCCCTCGATAAAATTTGCACCTTATCCTGCGAAGAGTACCGGGACTTAAAGAAAGCCTATTTGGCAGCTACCAACACAACCAAATAGTCAGCCATCCCTAACTTCCATCTCAACATCAACTCTTTCGGAACCGAAAAAATGATCACACTGTGCGGCTTTGCCATTTCCAACTATTACAACATCGTCAAACACGCCTTGCTTGAAAAAGACATTGCCTTTACCGAGGAGCATGTTCTTACCCGCAGCAAAGACGAAGCCGTCTTGAGTGCTTCGCCCTTAGGAAAAGTTCCATTCATCAAAACAGCGCAAGGTGCTTTGTGTGAAAGCGCGGTGATATTGGATTACCTTGAAGACCAATATCCAGCCCATCCCTTGCTTCCCAAAGATGCGTTTGAGGCGGCAAAGGTTCGCGAGATGGTTACTTTTATCAACCTACACCTCGAGTTGGTTGCGCGTGAGCTTTATGGTCAGGCTTTTTTTGGTGGAACGGTGAGCGACGAACTGAAAGCGACTATCAAGAAGCAACTGGTTCGCAACATTGAGGCTTTCAAGCGTTTGATGAAATTTTCACCATTTATTGCTGGAGACACTTTCACACTAGCCGATTGCGTCGCATTTAGCAATCTGCCGCTGATCGGCATGGCGACCCGCGGTGTTTTAGGCGAAGATTTGTTGCTTGCGGCGGGGATTGATTACAAGCCTTATATCAAAATGTTGGGAGAGCGTGAAAGCTCTCAGCGCATCGCTGCCGACCGCAAAGCGGCAACAACTAAGCCTTAATCGGAAAAGTCTTCCTCGTCTTTGAGCTGCTCTGTGCGGCTGGGACGGGGAATTTTTTTGAATCGAATCTTACGGTCAAGTTCGATGGCACCTTTCTTTAACTGGCGCTCGGCATCGAGTTTTTGCCCTAGCTGCAACCATTGCGCAAACTCCTCTGGAATTTCTAACGTTAAACGGCCTAAGCTGGATTGACGGAAATCATAGATGGCGATCTCAGCGGCTTTTTGCAGGTTGATGCGCCCGCCAGACAGTAAGGCACCGCGCTTGAGTCCTATGGCTTCTAGAATTTCTTCATCGCTGAACTCGCCAGCGCTTTCAATTTTGTAGCGTTCTTCTAAAGCCTTGGGGTAGTTTTGGCGCAGATAGTCGAGCAGTTCTAGCGCGACTTCTTCTTCGTTAAACGCGTTGCGACCGATGGCGCCGCTGGCGGCCAAGTTGTAGCCGCTTTTTGCCACGATGATGCGGGGCCACAAGAGGCCCGGGGTGTCGTAGAGATAAAAGTCATCGGCAATGGTGATGCGCTGCTCGAGCTTGGTGACTCCCGCTTCATCCCCTGTTTTTGCGGCGCGCTTGCCTTTAAGGGTGTTGATCAGCGTGGATTTGCCGACGTTGGGGATTCCGCAAATCAACACCCGCATGGGTTTTGCCATTCCACCTCGGTTGGGCGCGAGAGAGTGGCAAGCAGCGACTAATGCCCTTGCGGGGGTTGTCATGCTGGCGTCTAGCGGTAAGGCACGAACCCCGTCAATCGCGTTGTAATGGTCTAACCACAAAGCGGTGCGCTCGGGGTCTGCCAAGTCTTGTTTGTTTAAAACTTTGAGGGTGGGTTTGCCGTGGGTGATGTCACCCAACATGGGGTTGGCGCTGGAGCCCGGCAAGCGGGCGTCCAACATCTCAATAACGACGTCGATGTCTTTGATGCGCTCCCCAATCGCTTTGCGCGTGAGGTGCATGTGCCCGGGAAACCATTGAATAGCCATCCAGTATTTTATCGTGCGGCGGGAGTACCTAAGCGATCAGGAGAAAGGTATTGCTGTAAATACTGCTCAAAGCTCATGCTGTCGGCGGCTTCTTTGTGGGCCTGGTCGATATGGGAAATATCCGCCAGTTTTTGAAAATGCGCCAACTCCGAAGCTGTCAATGCATGCGATAGTTCTGCCGTTTTAATCTGTAAAGACTGCGCCTGAATAAAACTCGCAAACGAACCCTCTGTTGAATTTTTAATGGCGCGCAACACGCGTGCAGACGGCAAAGTGTCTGGGTCACGCAGGCCCCGCTCGGCTGCGGCAATTGACGCACTGTAATCAGCGCTTCCATGAGCCGCGTCAAGGGCTTTTGCAATTGGGGCTAGGGCTTTAACAATCTCTTCGCCCCAAACAGCCAAGCCGATGGGCTTCTCATCACGCTCTATCTCAAAGCCTGGCTCGCGTCCGCGCTCTGCCACGCGCTGCTGGTTGCGGGCCATGGCTGCAATTTCTCGCGGCGTATCGTCTGGGCTGGGCTGGGTGAGGCAATACAGTAAAAACACATCCAAAAAACGCAAGGTCTGGGCGTTGATTCCTAAAGGCTCAAACGGGTCTAAATCCATCAAGCGCACTTCCACATATTCAACGCCGCGCTCGCGCAGTGCGTGCAGAGGCCGCTCCCCTTGAAAAATAACGCGCTTGGGCCGGATCGTTCCGTAAAACTCGTTTTCAATTTGCAGCAAGCTCGTTCCGAGCTGGCGGTAGCTTCCGTCTGCTGCGCGAACGCCAATGGCCTCGTAGGCTGGGTAAGGCGCCGTGAGCGCGTGTTGCAACGAGGTGCCGTAACCTTCCAAACTGTTGTAGCTCACCGCCAACGCGCTTTGGGCGTCGCTTTGGTAGCCCAAGCGCCCCATCCTCAACGAGGTCGCATAGGGCAAGCCCATGGTGTTCGGTCCCATAGCCTTTAATGGATGGGGGCGGCCTTCTACAAACGAAGAGCAAACCGTTGGCGAGGCCCCAAACAAATACAGCAACAAAAATGAATGACGGCGAAAGTTACGGATCAGCCCAAAGTAGTCTTCACTGGATACGTCTGGCATAGACCAGTTGTAGTGAATACCGGAGATGGTTTGCATGCGGCGACCGTAACGGTAGCCCAAACCACTGCGGTAAACAGTTTTGGCAAGCCCCACATTGGAGTGGCCGTATTGGCCTAAAGGAATATTTTCATCTACAGGCAACTCACACGGCATGCTAGAGGCCCACAACATATCGGAGCCCATCGATTGCAATGTGTATTTTTGAACTTGACGCAGTTCGTCTAAACAGTCTTGAATGCCTGCGTGAACCCCAGTAATCAACTCGATTTGAGATTCGCTGAAGTCGGTGGTGATGTGCGGGTGCGTCAAGGCGGAGCCCAGCGCTGCGGGGTGTGGGCTGGTTGCCAAAGCTGCATCACTGTGCGTTCGCAGACTTTCTTTTTCTATCCCACGGCGAATTCCTAAAATTCGCTGTTTGCCCAGACCGCTTTGGGCCTGTGTCGTTTTATCCATGCCCATAGGCCCTCTCTATACGTCAACCAGTTGCTAAGGTAGCACACCATGGATACAAATGAGGGTCAAAGGGCTATTTGCAAGCCATAGATGTTTTATTTTCCAAGATGCTCCATGGCGCGTGCCACTTCATGCATTCCTTGGCTCGCACCACTGTCTGGAACGGTCGATTGTGAAGAATCCATCACCTGCGCCATCGCCGCTTGCAGTCGCTCCGGAGCTTCGTCGCCTAAACCAATCCAGCTGCCAGACGTCATCGTGATGTAGGCCGCCTCTACGCTTCCCGCACCAGCACACAAAATAGTCCGCGTAGGTGCGTTCTCAGCAACCAACACCAGCATCGCCGGGACAACGGCCTCGGGCTTTAAAGCCTCTAAAACGGGCACAGGCATCAAATCTTCTGTCATACGGGTTGCGGCTGTAGGCGCCAAGCAGTTGACATGAATATGGTGCTTCGCCCCTTCAATGGAAAGCGTTTGCATCAAACCAACCAATGCCATTTTGGCGGCGCCGTAATTGCTTTGGCCAAAGTTACCGTACAAGCCACTGCTGGACGTTGTCATCACAATGCGTCCGTATTTTTGCTCCACCATGTGCGGCCAAACGGCTTTGGTGCAGTGCACTGCACCCATCAAGTGGACATCCATGACCAGCCGAAAGTCTTCAAGCTCCATCTTGGCAAAGCTTTTGTCGCGAAGGATTCCTGCGTTATTCACCAAAACATCAACCCGCCCCCATGCATCTACAGCCTGTTTAACCATAGCTTGAACGGCCACAAAGTCCGTCACAGAGGCACCGTTTGCAATGGCTTCCCCTCCCGCCGCGCGAATCTCATCGACAACCGATTGCGCAGGCGTGACTGAGCCGCCAGAACCATCGCGAGCGCCACCTAAATCATTCACCACCACTTTGGCCCCTCGCGCAGCCAAGCCCAAGGCATGCAGGCGTCCCAAGCCGCCACCAGCGCCAGTGACAATGGCGACACGGTTTTTGAAATCAACAGTCATACTTATCCTCGCAATAATGAATTAAAGATACTCTACTGCATATGCATCTCGCTTTAACTGACTCTTGCAACGAATGTGACTTCCATGGAATTGAACTCTGACATCCCAACCCACCCCCCCCGCGACGCTGCGACCGTCGTGATGCTTCGCGATAGCCCGGGCGGATTGGAAGTATTTTTAGTCAAACGACATGGCTTGTCAGATGTTCTGGGCGGGGCCTATGTGTTTCCGGGTGGGAAATTGGACGCCAGTGATTGCGCGCCATCACATATTCCGCATTTCGACCTCGCCCTCCCCCAAATGCTGCATGCCCTGGGGGAGCCCACTTTGCAAGCGGATACGGCTTTGGGTCTTTATGTAGCTGCCTTGCGCGAAACCTTTGAGGAGTCTGGCGTTTTATTTGGTAAGCCCTACAAAGACATCAAGGAGCCACCTTCTGGAAGTTTTCACGAACGCTTGGCAGCCAATGCTTTGCAGCTGCATACCAGCGCTATCCAACCCTGGGCCCGCTGGGTCACGCCTAAGTTGCCTTCGGTCACCTCTAAGCGCTTTGACACCCGTTTTTTTGTAGCAGCTATGCCCGATGGACAGCAAGCGCAACACGATAACGTGGAAGCCACGGAAAGCGCTTGGTTACAACCGCGCAAAGCATTGGAGCAGTATTGGAATCGCGACATTGAACTGGCCCCGCCTCAAATCATGAGCTTGGCGCATTTATCCCGCCACACCACGGTTGCCAGCGTCCTTCAGGAAGCGGCCTTGCGTTCCCCGCCCTTGGTGATGCCTGAAGCATTCAATGAAAACGAGGAGCGCGTGATTTGCTACCCAGGCGATCCGCGTCACTCCGTCACTGAACGTGCCCTGCCCGGTCCGTCGCGTCTTTACTGGCGAAACAAGCGTTTTGAGCCCGCAACCGGTTTTGACGCTCTCTTTGCATAATGCCTTATCAATAGGCTTATTCAATGAGAGGCATTGAATGAGCCAATTAGACGCAGTCATATTAGGCAGTTAAGCTCACGCAGTCTTTGGCAATTTTTGCTCAAAGCAAACGCGTTTTCTTTAACCCCTAAGGAGATTTCCATGGCAGCACTCAAAGGCTCCAAAACGGAAGACAACCTGAAAGCCGCCTTCGCAGGCGAGTCACAGGCCAACCGTCGTTATTTGTATTTCGCGAACAAGGCCGACGTTGAAGGCCAGCCCGATGTGGCTGCATTGTTCCGTTCGACCGCTGAAGGTGAAACCGGCCACGCGCACGGTCACCTTGAATGGCTTGAGCAGTGCGGTGATCCCGCAACTGGCATGCCTTTTGGCAGCACCCGTCAAAATCTCGCCTCTGCCGTTGCTGGCGAGACCCACGAGTACACCGACATGTACCCCGGCATGGCTAAAACAGCCCGTGACGAAGGCCATGACGAAGTGGCTGACTGGTTTGAAACTTTGGCAAAAGCAGAGCGTTCACACGCTAACCGCTACGCCAAGGCTTTGACTGAATTAGTCGATTGATGTTTCATAGAAGGCCTGAGTCAGGCCTTCTGAGTGAATCGTCCGTTTTGGGTGTTGCTTGCAGCACCCAATTCAGAATATTCCCTCTGCTTTTTTTTCACTCCTTATCCCCTCCTTATCCCTTAGAGAACCCCCATGGCAACAGAAGGCAACCTCCAAGCGCCCACCCGTCACCCGATTGACTGGAAAGGGACTGACTACTACAACGAAGCGTCTGTCTTTCATGAAATGGAGCGGATTTTTGACATCTGCCACGGCTGCCGCCGCTGCGTGAGTCTGTGCGGATCTTTCCCTACGCTGTTTGATTTGGTTGATGAGAGCAAGACCATGGAAGTCGATGGCGTGGACAAAAAAGACTACTGGAAAGTGGTTGACCAATGCTATCTGTGCGACCTGTGCTACCTCACCAAGTGCCCGTATGTGCCACCACATGAATTCAACTTGGACTTTCCGCACACGATGCTTCGCGCTAAGGCCATTAAGTTCAAAAAAGGCGAAGTCAGCACCGGTGAAAAACTGCTAGCCAGCACGGATTTGCATGGCTCCTTTGCCGGTATTCCCATCGTGGTTCAGGCTGTCAACGCTATCAATAAAACTGCCATTGCGCGTGATGTCATGGAGTCCACACTTGGCGTGGACAAAGACGCTTGGCTGCCTACTTTGGCAACCAAAAAATTCCGCTCCAGCGCACCCAAGGCCAAAACTACCGTGGTGCAAGACGGCGCCAAAACACCCGGCAAGGTCGCTATTTTTGCAACCTGCTACATCAACTACAACGAGCCTGGCATTGGCATGGATTTGCTAAAAATTCTTGACCACAACGATGTTCCCTACGTCATTGTGGACAAAGAAAAATGCTGCGGCATGCCCAAGCTCGAGCTGGGTGACTTGGACTCAGTCAACGCGTCTAAAGAAGCCAATATTCCCGTGCTTGCCCGCTACGCCAAAGAGGGCTACGCCATTTTGGCTGCAGTACCAAGCTGCGCTTTGATGTTTAAGCAAGAAATTCCTTTGATGTTCCCGCTAGAAGAAGATGTGCAGTTGGTCAAGAAACACATGTGGGATCCTTTTGAATACTTGATGCAGCGTAAGCGCGATGGTTTTTTAAAAACCGAGTTCACTACCCCACTGGGCAACGTGAGCTACCAAATCCCTTGCCACGGCCGGGTTCAAAACATCGGCAAAAAAACCGAAGAGATGCTCAAGATGATCCCAGAGACTACGATCAACACGTTAGAGCGTTGTTCGGGGCATGCAGGGACCTTTGGCGTAAAGAAAACGTACCACCAACAATCAATGAAGATCGGTAAGCCGCTTTTCAAAGCCATGGCCAATATGAAAGACGGAAGCAAACCTGACTTCATCAGCTCGGACTGCCCCTTGGGCGGCCACCACATCGCCCAAGGTTTTGAAGTCAACGGACTAGGCGCTCCAGAGTTACAACATCCTTTGAGTTTGGTTGCCAAAGCCTACGGACTCAAATAATCATCACGAAAGACCACGATGCAACTAACCGGCAATATCACCCCTGAGAGCCTCATGAGCCTTGAGGCCTACACCAAATTTAGAAAAACCAACAAGCCCTTGGTGATGGCGCACCGAAAATTACGCAGCGTACAGCTGGGCGAAAACATCAACCTGCAGTTTGAAAGCGAAACAACGATTCGCTATCAAATTCAAGAGATGTTGCGCATTGAAAAGATTTTTGAAGAAGATGGAATTTTGCAAGAGATCGAAGCCTACGCCCCGTTGATGCCAGATGGGCACAACTGGAAGGCGACCATGCTTTTGGAATACCCCGACGTGAACGAACGCAAACGCGAACTCGGCCGCCTCATTGGGGTGGAAGACCGGATGTTTGTAGAAGTAGAAGGCCAAGCGCGGGTCTACGCGATTGCTGACGAAGATTTAGACCGCGAGAACGATGAAAAAACATCGGCCGTTCACTTTGTTCGTTTCGAGCTCAACCAGGCCATGTGCGCCGCTGTTAAAGCCGGTGCAGGGGTCAAGTTGGGTTGCGATCACACCAACTATCCAGCACACACTGCCATTGCCGCTGAAACACTTGCCTCTTTGGCAAGCGATCTCAAGGCTTAAAAATCTAGGGTTTTAAAAATTTAGATTGCAAACGTTTGAGTGACGCCCAGACGCCAATCGCCACCAAGGGAATCGCAGCGGCTGAGGTTGTTTCAGCGCTCAAAGGCCAGCCTAAAGAGTGGCCCGCTTTCGCAAGATAGCTGACTAAGCCGACGATGTAGTAAGTAATCGCAGCCACCGACAAACCTTCTACAGTGGACTGCATTTTGAGCTGCAAGTCTTGTCGCTGGTTCATCGTAGCCAGCAAAGCTTGGCTACTTTGTTGTTGTTCAATTTCGACCCGTGTTCGCAGCAAATTGCTGATGCGAGATACCCGTTGCGACAAGGCGTCTTGGCGACGCGTGGACCATTCGCAGGTACTGCGGGCAGGTGTTAAACGTCGGTCCATGAATTCACCAATAGATTGCATTCCTGCTAGGCGCGACTCGGCAATATCTTCAATGCGTTTATCGACCAACTCAAAATAAGCGGCGCTTGCAGAAAAGCGGGAATGGGTCGCCGCATGTTGACTCTCCACCTGTCCGGCCAACCGGGTTAACCGGTCCAACAATTGCGGCTCATCTTCACGGGTTGCAAATCGAATCGCATTGGCAAGCTCTGCCAACTCGCGCTCTGCCGATGCCAAAACTTGGGCTGCAGCTCGCGCGGCTGGCAAACCTAGGAGCGCCGCCATACGGTAGGTTTCAATCTCTAAAAGGCCTTGCACCAAACGGCCTAAGCGACGTGGCGTCATACCGCCAGCCAAAAGTACCATGCGGGAATACCCATCAGGATGCACCGCAAAGTCGGTATACACCTCGCCAAATCCATCGGCAACGGTAGAGGCTACCAGTGTCTCTTCATTGAGCAATTGCCGAACCAGATGGGGTTGGTCTTCTTGTGTGAGCGAGAGAACCCACAGATGTAAGCTCGCCAAACATTGGCCTGGCAAAGCAGCCAGCCAAGTTTGATTGACTGCGTCAACCGCCAGATCACGCTCAGACTGGAACGACTGGGCGTTTTTGCTGAAGGTCCAAGTGACAAATTCAGTATGAAGTTCCCAGCGCAAGCGGTATGCGCCTAAATCCAAGCGAATATGGGTGGAGTGGCTATCGGGAAGCGGCAAGTGGTGGTCTCTGGCAAGCGCAGCAATGTGTGAGCGACTCGCCTCACGCTGCGCAGCGTCACACCACATCACAATACGGGATATCCGAGCAGGAATACCCATCGCCTCGGGTGGGCGTGCATGGACCTCGTTATGCAGCGATAAACGCTGGGGGTGTTGCCGTAAAGCGTCAGTCTTCAACAAATGCCTCTTCTCGTTTGGACTTTACGGATGGCATCAATACAACCACCAGCAACACTACAGCTGCGGCTAGCAAACTGGCCGAGAGAGGGCGTGTCAAAAAAACACTCCAATCGCCCCGAGATAGCAACAAAGCACGGCGCAAATATTCCTCCATCATGGGCCCCAAGATAAAGCCCAAGAGCAAGGGTGCGGGTTCCGCGCCCAATTTGATGAAAAGGTAACCGATGACACCAAATATCGCGACCATCCAAATATCGAAAGTATTGTTATTGGTGGAATACACACCGATAGAGCAGAAAAGGACAATGGCTGGAAATAACCAGCGGTAGGGAACCGACAGCAATTTGATCCATATACCGATCAAAGGTAAATTCAAGAT
>SXSX01000103.1 GCA_005793295.1 Burkholderiales bacterium
AAGGCTCGTCCATCAAAAGCACCGGTGGGTCGGCCGCGAGGGCGCGCGCCACACCCACGCGTTGCTGCTGACCGCCCGAGAGTTGGTTGGGGTAACGCCCCAAAAACTGTCCTACGTCAAGTCCCACCATGTCCAGCAATTCGGCAGCGCGTGCGCGCGTGCGTGCCCTATCCCAGCCGAGCAGGCGCGGTACAACCCCGATATTTTCCTCTACCGTCATGTTTGGAAACAGCCCCACTTGCTGGATCACATAGCCGATGCTTCGGCGCAGCGCCACTGTGTCTATAGCTGCCGTGTCTTGGTTGTCGATAAGTACACGTCCGCCGGTCGGGGTAATCAGCCGGTTGACCATGCGCATTGTGGTGGTCTTGCCGCAACCTGAGGGGCCGATGAGAACGCAGATTTCGCCGCTGCCAATCGTCAGGCTGACGTCGTCAACAGCCGCATCTGTGCCGGGTGCACCGTAGACTTTGGACAGATTTTCCAGTGTGATCATGGAGTGTCGAGTTGCGCCAGACCAAGTGGCGTCAGGCGTTTTTGCACCAGCCCTAGACCGAAGTCAGAGGCAATCGCCAGCAGACTCACGGCGATGGCGCCGGTAAGCAATTGCCGAATGTCAGTCTGCGTGATACCACGGCTGATGAAGGTACCCAGCCCCCCGGCTCCAATATAGGCGGCAATGGCGGTAACGCCGATGTTCATCACGACCGCAACCCGCACGCCGGCCATGATGATTGGCATAGCGTTTGGCAACTCAACGCGCCACAGACGCTGTGAAGGGTTCATGCCCATGCCAATGGCAGCATCCCTCAGCGCTGGGTCCAGCCCCACCAGAGCGGTGTAGGTGTTGCGCACGATCGGAACCATTGAATAGATGTACACGGCGATCACGGCAGGCAGCCAGCCGATGCCCTGCCCAATGATAGAGAGCAGGGGAATCAGCATACCGAAAAGCGCAATCGAGGGCACGGTGATCATGATCGACCCGCCCGACAGCACTGCGGGGGCTAGGCGCGGACGGCGAGCGATGAAGACTCCAAGCGCCATCCCGCAAGCAATCGCCAACACAACCGCCACAACGACGATGGATAGGTGTTCCATCGCCCGCATTCCAATCATCGGCAGGTTTTTGGCGATGTAGGCAAGTGTGTCCATGTGCCTCCTTAGTATGATGCCGAAAGTGCACCATGACGCATTAATACTATGAGAGGCGCTCCCTTTAGATGACTCTAAAACGGACAAAAAATATGCGCAATGCGACGTCTATTTGAGGGCAGCGATATGCACTCAAAAGACCCGATAAAGTAGCTCAGTAGCGCTGGAATAAGATCGAAATACTCAGCCGATGTTGTCCGGACCAGTGCTGGGAGTGCGCCGCACATCACTAGGGCTGTGTCCGAAAGTTGCCCGAAACGACCGGGCAAAATGCGACCGATTGGCGAATCCGCACTGAAGCGCAATGTCCCCGATCGCATCGTCGGTTTGGGACAGCAGATCATTGGCGACGCGCAGACGCATGTCGATGTAGAACTGTTCCGGCGTGCGCGTCATTTCAGAAAGGAACAGTCGCTGCAACTGGCGCGTGGACAGCCCGGCAAGGGCAGCGACTTTAGCCAGCGCTAAGGGTGACTCAATTGATTGTTCCATGTAGCCTATCGCCTTGATCAGGCGCCGATCTCTTACGCCATACCGCCAGCGCACTTCCATAGGTTGAGTTTCGCCAGAAAGGCGCGTACGGCTATGGATGAAGTTGTTAGCCACGCTAAGCGCCAGTGCCTGGCCGTGCTGAGCGCGGATCAACGCAAGCATCATGTCCATGGCGGCGGTTCCGCCGCTGGACGTCCAGCGGTCACGGTCGATGCAGTACACCTCCCGCGTCGTCTGCACCTGCGGGCGGCATTCTTGCAGCTCGCGCAAGCGGTCCCAGTGGCTTGTGCAGCGGTACCCGTCCAGCAGCCCAGCATGGGCTAGCACGATACTGCCGTGGCTCACCCCGCCAATGGCTCTGCTGGACTGTGCGAGGCGTGACAAGCGCTCCAGTAACTGTGGCTGTAACAAGCGATCAAAGTCGAGGCTTGCGATCACAAGCGTCAGGTCAGAGGGTGGTACTGCGAGGTCGTGGTGGTCGGCTGCTAGACGAAATCCGCTGCTCGATATTAGGTCGCGTGAGTCTAAAGACACGACGGGCCAAGAATACAGGGTTGTTCCGGAAAGGAGGTTAGCGGCTCGCAGAGGCTCTGTGGCGGAGGCCAGCGACATCATAGAGAACGACGGGAACATCACCATGCTGACAACCGTGGGTACAGCGAATGTCGTGCCTAAGCCAGTGCTAGCGGTCGGAAGGGGCGTATTCATGGATGGCATTATAGAAAACACATTCGTCCGATGTCGTATGGCGCATAGTATTCGTCCGTTTGCGAGTTACCTACTGTGATGGCTATGCCTAGGATGGCGAATAGAGTCCTCATGCGACGGAACGGCAGTGCCGGAACCTGCATGCAGAAGTTCTGCAAGCCTACGAAACATGAAGAAAGAATGCTGCGATGGAACACACACGACGACGCGAAGGTGGAAGAGCTCGGCGTTCCGGTAACGCGCCGCTGCCGCAATTACCTTGGCAATCGGTGGTCAACCCATATCCGCCCATGGAGCTGTTGTCGGTAGATCAGATCGAATCGATTCACCTCACGTCTCTGCGTATCCTGGAAGAGCTCGGGGTCGAAGTGATGTCGCCGAGAGCATTGGAAATTTTCAAGACTGCCGGGGCCGACGTGGACTTCAAGACCATGAACGTGCGGCTGGACCGCGCGTTGGTGGAGAAGGGTCTGCGCACTGCGCCATCCACTTTCACCCTTAATTCGCGCAACCCTCAGAAGCAACTCACCATCGGCGGCAACCACCTCAACTTCGGTCTGGTGGCAGGCCCGCCAAACGTGCATGACCGCGTGCGCGGACGACGCCCCGGGAACTATGCCGACTATTGTGATTTCATCCGGCTCGCGCACCACTTCAATGCGATCCACCTGATCGGCAACCAGGTTTGCGCGCCTGTGGAGCTTGCGGCTAACTCCCGGCACCTGGACACCTACTTCGCCAACCTTGCGTATTCCGACCTCTCGTACCATTGCACGGCGATCGGAACCGGCAGGGCAATGGATGGCATTCGGATGATGGCAATCGCGCGCGGCATATCACTCGAGGCGATGGCGAAGTCACCTGGGGTCATCACCATCATCTCGGTGAATAGCCCACGCCGTTTCGACGACAGCATGTCCGATGGGCTTATAGCTATGGCCGAGCATGGCCAGCCGGTGGTGATAACACCATTCACGTTGATGGGCGCAATGGCGCCAGTCACACTGGCGGCAGCCCTAGCGCAGCAGAACGCAGAGGCTTTGCTGGGTGTGGTGCTGACACAATTGATTAGGCCAGGCACCCCAGTGATGTACGGATCTTTCACATCGAACGTAGACATGCGCAGTGGCGCACCAGCCTTCGGCACACCCGAGAACACCAAGGCAAATATCGCCAGTGGGCAATTGGCGCGGCGTTACGGCCTACCCTATCGCACGTCGAACGCTAACGCATCCAATGCGGCGGATGCACAGGCGGTGTACGAAACTGAAATGTCCCTTTGGGGCGCGGTTCTTGGTCACGGCAACCTGATCTACCACGCGGCGGGCTGGTTGGAAGGGGGGCTCACCGCGTCGTTCGAGAAGCTGGTGCTGGACGTGGAGATGTTGCAGCACATGATGGAATTCCTTAAACCCATTGAAGTGAACGAAGAAGAGTTGGGTTTTGAGGCGATCAAAGGCGTGCCCACCGGCGGGCACTTCTTTGCCTCGGAGCACACCATGGCCCGCTATGAACGTGCCTTCTACCAGCCGCTCGTATCCAACTGGCAGAACTACGAAGGCTGGCAGGTCGGCGGCGGCAAGGATGCCACCGAGCGGGCTACGGCCGTTTGGCAGCGTGCGCTTGAGGAGTACCAGGAACCTGCAATGGATGCCGCGGTTCGCGAGGAACTGACGGCTTATGTCGACAAACGGAGGATCGACATTGGAACTGGGGACCCCTGATCCATGATTGATGCGCGGAGCAGGACTTCACCCCTCGGGACGCCGATGGAAATCCTCGATCCAGGTTGCCATACATGTGGCCGAGCGACGAGGGAGCGCTAGAGGTTCGAAACAGGTATACCTACATGCTTTCAATTGTCGACTTTGTAAGAACATTCACCTGGAGCGCTGTGCCTGCCGACGTGCAGCATATCGCTCGTCGATGTTTCCTCGACCTGGCTGGAGGTGCGGCGGCGGGGTTTTCAACATTGAATGGGATGATAGTCAGAGAGCATGCTGCGATCGAGAATGGCCCGGGGCGCTATGGCGCCCGATTGATGATGGACGGACGACGCACATCTCTTTCGGCCGCCGCCATGGCTGGGGCAGCGAACATTGATGCTTTCAATTCCCATGACGGCCTGCGTATCACCAAGGGGCATGCCGGCTGTGCCATCTTGCCCTCCCTTCTCGCTTTCGAGGACGAAAGAGCAACGTCCCCCGATATTGCCGAATTGATGATGCGTTTTGTAGTCGGCTACGAAGTCTCGTTAAGAGCTGGCATCGCACAGAAGGATTTCGCGGAGAGTTATCTGGGCTCTGGCTCATGGAACGGGATCGGCGTAGCTGCGCTTGGCGCACGGGCACTTGCGCTGGATGCAGAACGCACACTCCACGCGCTCGGCGCGGCGGACTTTTATGCCCCACGTTGTCCTATGGGATGCTTGGTCGAACATCCAACAATGCTCAAGGATGGCGCGACATTTGGCGCGCATACAGGCGTTACCGCGGTACTTCTGGCAGCTGCCGGATTCACTGGCGCCCCGTCCGAACTTGTGTTGAATGCGCCTGTAGTCTGGATGGACCTCGGCAGTCGGTGGTTCATGCGGGAGCTCTACTTCAAGCCATGGCCAATTGTCCGATGGAGCCAACCTGCGGTGGCTGCGGCTTCCTCGCTCTTGGGTGCCATTGCTGGCAGATCCATCGAAGCTATCACCATCGAAACGTTCGGTGCCGCGGCAAGGCTGGCGGCGGAGCCGCCCGTGACCACCGAGCAGGCGCAATACTCCCTTGTATTTCCCGTTGCGGCCGTACTCGCCACAGGTGAAATCAACGCTTCAACAATCACATCAGGCCTTGGTGACCAGGCTACGCTTGGACTCATGCAGCGGACTTCAGTCCGAATTGATCCGGCTCTTGACGCTGAATTTCCGGCTCGCCGGCGAGCCGCAATCACAGTCCAGCTGTTCGATGGAGAAATATTGAAGGCCGGGCCGCAAGAAGCTCCGGGCGAACCGGACGCGCCGCTCACGGACTCCGAGCTACACCGAAAATTTTGGGATAGCGCTCGTCCACTGCTTGGTATTGCTGGTACAGAACGGGCCCTTGACCTGATCTGGAACGCGTTGCCATCTGACCCGGTCCGCCCCTTGCTGGATGCGTTACTCGGCCCCGCACCTGCCCGCATCAGCTAGCCTGATCCTCCAGCGAGCGTATTCCAAAGCCAAATGATGTTGAATTTTCCAACGTTAGATGTCTAAGTAAATAGGTCCAAATTCATTCTGAGTTTGATGTTAGGGGAAGAAAACTGAACATCCGCGTTTCGAAGATGGGAAAGATCGTTCACATGATTATGCGCAACTCTACCTGGCTGGGCCGTCATCAGGTTCACGCCGTCATGCACGGCCAAGCCCAGCTGCGTGCGTCAAGGTCTGTGCTATGTGGGCTTCTCGCAGGGCTAATGAAGTTAAATCGTTTGCAGTTTAAAAAGTGGCGTGCGTGCGCCCACTTGCGTGCCTCTGGCGTTGTGCAAGGTGCTGGCCCGCCAAGGGGCTAATAGGCTCCGTTGTGCAGCGTCTAGCCAGCCGAGTTGGTCTAGCACTTCTACGCTGGCAGCGAACAAGGCGGGCTTGTTCGCGTCGATGATTTTGATGGCAAAGGCTTCGCCCCGGCTTTTACTAGCCACCACTTGCACACCATCTGCGCCGATTTTGCTGACCCAGTCGCCGCGCCCCGCCTGCATAAAAGCCAAGTCATTGCGGCCCGTGCCGCTGACCCATTCGGGGCAGTCTGTCATGGCCGTGGTCAGTTGCGCAAAGCTTGCACCGAATTGCGCATCGGCCTCGCCACTGGCCAGACGGGCGTAACCGTAGGCCAATTTGGAAAGTGGAATGGCGTAATTCGGTGCCGAGCAGCCATCGATGCCCATTTTTAAATCTTCCACCTCCATACCTACGGTCTGTGCCACCGCCTCCCGAATGGCTTGTTGCAAAGGGTGGTGCGGCTCGGTGTAATCGTCCAAAGACCAGCCTTGTTGGACGCAATGGGCCAGAAACCCGGCGTGCTTGCCGCTGCAATTGTGGTGGCGCTCATCAAACTTGAGGTCGGCAGGCGGCTGTTGATCCATCAAGGTAAACAGTCCAGGCACGTGGCAGCCACAACGCAAGGCGCGGTAGTTAAGACCCACCTTGTCCAACATGGACTCGGCGGCGCGCACATGCATTTCTTCACCGTTGTGGCTGGCGCATAACATGGCCACTTCGGCTTGAGAAAAACCTGCGCGTTCAGGGCCTCGGGCGTTGACAAAGGGCAGGGCTTGCAATGCTTTCAAGGTAGAGCGGGTATAGGTCCACCAATGCGGATCGCCCACCTGAGCCAGAAGTTTGCCGTGCCGATTGACCACGGCAATGGCACCAAAATGCAGGCACTCGGTTAAGCCTGCGCGGCTGAGTTCAATTAACGGAGCAAATTGCATCGCTCACCCTTATTTTTCAAAGATTTATGTAAGACCAAAGAGGTCCATGCCAATGCTCGAGGATACTCCGCGCTAGCTTGGCTTTTCGGTCTTGGCTCGAACCTGGGACCTACTGATTAAGCGACCGTTACCGCGGCGTCATTCCCGCGCTCTGCAATCACGCCAATCTCCAAAACCTGTTCACCACTAGCGCGAAGGGTGGCTGCGCAAGCGCTAGCGTCATTGGCTGCGATCACAACGACCATGCCGATGCCGTTATTAAACGTGCGGTTCATTTCGGTATCGTCAATTCCCGCAGTGGCTTGCAACCAGGCAAACAATTCCGTTTGAGGCCAGCTGCCTTTTTGGAGGTGGGCGGCGTAGCCCTCCGGCAGAACGCGGGGGATATTTTCGAATAAGCCGCCGCCGGTGATGTGCGCTAAGGCTTTGATAGGGTGTTGTGCCAGCGCAGCCAATACGTTTTTCACGTACAAACGCGTGGGCTCCATGATGGCTTCCTTAAAGGGTTTCCCGTCGAGCGTTACGGGTAAATTTCCTTCTGCGCGTTCAATGCACTTGCGTACCAAACTAAAGCCATTGGAGTGCACGCCGTGGGACGCTAATCCCAGAACCACATCGCCTGGCTTGACGTTTTGGCCTGTCAGAATTTTAGATTTTTCAACCGCGCCCACCGCAAAACCAGCCAGGTCGTACTCCCCGGCGGGGTACATGCCTGGCATTTCGGCTGTTTCGCCACCAATCAAGGCACAACCTGAGAGCTCGCAGCCCTTGGCGATACCGCCAATCACGGCGGCGGTGTCAATATCGAGCTTGCCGCAGGCAAAGTAATCTAAAAAGAACAGCGGTTCGGCGCCTTGAACCAAAACGTCATTCACGCTCATGGCAACCAAATCAATGCCCACGGTGTCGTGCATGTTCCACTCAAAGGCCAATTTGAGTTTGGTACCAACGCCATCCGTACCGCTGACCAAGACCGGTTCTTTGTAGCGCTTAGGCACTTCAAACAAAGCCCCAAAACCGCCAATACCAGCCAACACACCTTCACGCATGGTTTTCTTGGCCAAGGGTTTGATGCGTTCAATCAGCGCGTCTCCCGCGTCAATGTCAACGCCGGCGTCTTTGTAGGACAAGGGGCTGGGGGAGGGTTTGGCAGTTGGGATCATGGGGTGTAATGGGGTTGGGGCTGCTTTGGCGTAGCCCGATAGAATTTAGGCTTGATTTTAAGGGTTCGCCCTGACTCACTTGAAGGTGCGTATGACCTTGTCTCCCAAAATTGTCGCTGCTTGGTTGGCTATTGCCAGCGTTTTTGCTGCTGCGCTGTGGTTTTTGGCCCCAGTTTTGGCACCTTTTGTAGTGGCCTGTGTGCTGGCCTATGCCTTGACACCTGTGGTGGATTGGGTTGACGCTTTGTGGCGCGGGCGCATCCCCCGGGTGCTGGCGGTTCTTTTAGTGGAATTGTTGTTTTTGCTTTTAGCCCTCGGACTACTGCTTTTGATGGTGCCGATTTTGATTAAAGAGTTACCACTGATGCGCGATCAACTGCCTTCTTTGCTAGACCGCATGAACGCCACGCTGCAGCCGGCCTTGCTTAAATTAGGTATCCACCTGATCTTGGACCTGGCCAGCATCAAATCGTTTTTGATGACGTACCTGAACGCTAATTTTGAAGATACGTTTGGATCGGTGATGGCGTCGGTCAAGCTTGGCGGCAGCGTGGCGCTGGCCTTGATCGGCAATTTAGTGCTGATTCCTGTGGCCTTGTTTTATTTGTTGATGGACTGGGATCGCTTTATGGGGAGTTTGAGCGCCTTGATTCCTCCGCGCCTGCGGGGTGCGGCGCATAGTTTTCTTCACGAGGCGGATGAGGTTTTGGGTGAGTATTTGCGCGGGCAGTTGATGGTCATGGGCGTATTGGCGGTTTTTTACAGCGCTGGGCTCGCGCTGTTTGGTTTGGACTTGGCCTTGCCGATAGGTGCGTTTACGGGCTTGGCTGTGTTTGTGCCGTATTTAGGTTTCGGACTCGGCATGGTCTTGGCCTTGTTGGCGGGCTTGTTGGAGTTTTCTAGTAGCTTGGGCGCGAGTTACGCGCTGGTGATGGTGGCGGTGGTTTTTGGTTTGGGCCAATTGGTGGAGAGTTTTTTCTTGACGCCGCGCTTGGTCGGCCAGCGCATCGGTTTGCATCCCTTGGCTGTTATTTTTGCCTTGTTGGCGTTTGGTCAAATTTTTGGATTCGTCGGCGTCTTGGTCGCTTTGCCAGTGAGCGCCGTGTTGCTGGTGGCGGTACGCCGCTTGCGCTCGGGTTACTTGACCAGCGATTTGTACCACGGCTAAACACCAAAGCTAAACCCACAGCATGCAGCAAATCACGCTTGACATCGGTATTTCCCATGGACCTTCTGTTGCCAATTTTTTTGCGGGACCGAATGCGGCGGCTTTGCAGCACGTGCAATTTTGGTTGGGCTCCAAAGCCGCTTCGGCTTTGCGCTCGCCTGTACCGACCTATTTTTGGGGGCGTAGCGGCAGCGGGAAAAGCCATTTGCTGAAAGCGGCGCGGGAGGGCTTGCGAGAGCAAGGCGCGGTGGTGGGCTGGTTGGACTCGACGGTGATGACGCCGCCTGAATTTGATGAAACGTGGGCGGCGGTCTTGATGGACGATGTCCATCTCTTTACCGCCAGCCAACAACACACCGCATTTAATTGGTTTGTGCATGCCCAAACCCTGCAGCGCCCAGTTCTTGCCTCTGGCGAATGGAGTCCGTCTGAGTTGAAGCTGCGTGATGATTTGCGAACGCGCTTGGGTTGGGGCCATGTGTTTGGCTTGCAACTGTTGACGGAAGAACAGTCACGCGCGGTGCTGCGCCAAGCCGCGGATGCGCGGGGTTTATTTTTGAGTGATGAGGTCATGGACTTCACGCTACGCCGCTTTAGCCGTGATTTAGGTAGCCTGATGGAACTCCTTGATTTGCTGGACCGCTACGCTTTGCAAACCAAACGCGCCATTACGATTCCTTTGATTAAATCTATGCTGGAGACTGCATGACCTTGCCCAAGCTCGCTTTGTTTGACCTGGACCACACTTTGTTGCCCATTGATTCAGACTACACCTGGGGCCAGTTCACCGCGGACTTAGGTTGGAATGATCCGGCCGAGTTCGCCCGTCAAAACGATGCCTTTTACACCCAATACAAAGCCGGTACCTTAGATATTTACGAATACGCGCGTTTCGCAACCGGCGCCATGATTCGCCAAGGGGAGGCCAAGTCGCTGGCAGCGCATGCCGATTACATGCGCGATGTGATTGCGCCGGCAATCAAACCCCAAGCGCTTGCGTTGGTGCAACAACACAAAGCCGAAGGCGCTACGGTGATAGTGGTGACGGCGACCAATGCCTTCGTGACTGCCGCGATTGCCAAGGCCTTGGGTGCGGATGAGCTGATGGCGGTTGACTTGGAGCGCGACACCTCTCAAGGAGGAACGGGCTGGTTTACCGGTGAAGTTCGCGGGATTCCGACCTTTCGCGAAGGCAAAGTGACGCGTGTGGAAGAATGGCTGACAGCACGCGGTTTGGATTGGGCAAGCGTTCACAGCACTTTTTATTCGGATTCCATCAACGACTTGCCTCTGCTTGAGAAGGCCAATGTACCCGTAGCAACCAATCCAGATGACCCTTTGCGTGCGATCGCCCAAGACCGCGGATGGCGCATACTCGAGCTGTTTAGATAAGCGCCAATATTTGGCCGGGCTGGGTGCGTTGGCACCGGCCCCACAAGGACCTATGATAAAAAAATTGATTCACAAACTGCTGGGAAAAAGCAGTAGCCCTGCCGCAACGGCAGGAAAACCGGACTTCGGCAAACGGGTTGAAGTTCCGGTGAAAGTCCATGGAATTGACGTGACGTTGGTTGACGAGCGGGCCATGAATGTGGTTCGAACGCTGCAAAACGCTGGCTTTGTAGCCTATATCGTGGGCGGCGCGGTGCGCGATTTGTTGCTCGGGCTGCGGCCTAAAGATTTTGACGTAGCCACAGATGCAACCCCCGAAGAAGTCAAAAACCTGTTTCGCCGCGCCTTCATCATTGGCCGGCGCTTTCGCATTGTTCATGTGGTTTACGGCCGCGGGCGCGAGCATGAGGTGATTGAAGTCTCGACCTTTCGGGCCTACTTAGACAACGCCGCTGCTGAGCAGGTGCGTGGCAATGAAAAAACCAGTAAGAGTGAGCTCGCGGGAATGAAACATGCGGTGGACTCCACCGGGCGCGTGCTGCGAGACAACGTCTGGGGCCCGCAAGAAGAAGATGCGGTACGCCGAGATTTCACCATCAACGCCATGTACTACGACCCCGAAACCGAATTGGTGGTGGACTACCACGGTGGTTTGAAAGACGCTAAAAACAAAACCTTGCGCATGATTGGAGACGCCGCAACGCGTTACCGCGAAGACCCGGTTCGGATTATTCGCGCGGTGCGTTTTGCTGCCAAGTTGAACCCTCTGGGATTTAAGTTGGACTCCAAAACAGCAGGGCCTTTGGTGAAGTCACAGCAGTTGTTGGCCGATGTCCCGCAAAGCCGTTTGTTTGATGAGATGCTGAAGTTGCTGCAAACGGGACACGCCTTGGCATCCATTGCCCAACTCAAAAAACTCGGTTTGTCCCGGGGAATTTATCCGCTGCTTGACGTGGTGGTTGAGCGGGCAGAAACGCCGTTTGTCACCTCAGCCTTGCAAGACACCGACCGCCGGGTGGGTGAAGGCAAGCCGGTGGCGCCTAGCTTTTTGTTGGCATGCGTGTTGTGGGCCGATGTGCGCGACGGCTGGGCAGACCGTTTGGAGCAACGCCAGCATTCGCACCCTGCGCTGCAAGATGCGATTGACGATGTTTTTAATGCCCGCATTGGCGATGTCTCGGGTCGCGGCAAGCTTGCCGGTGACATGCGTGAAATTTGGATGATCCAGCCGCGCTTTGAAAAGCGCGTCGGTAGCGCACCATTTGGTTTGGTGCAACAAGAGCGTTTTCGGGCGGCCTTTGATTTCATGCGCCTTCGCGCTGACATCGGTGAGGTGGACGAAGCTTTGGCCGATTGGTGGCAAGAGTTCAGTACGGGCGACGACTTGTACCGCGAAGACTTGGTCGACCAGGTTCGCCAAGAAACGCAAAAGCGACCCCGCGCCCCCAAGATGCAGCGTGCGCCTGCGCCTGCGCCGGTGGACCGGCCCGATGCTGCGCCGGGGGGTGAGATGACTGAAGACGCAGCGCCTAAAAAACGCCGCCGCCGCAGACGCACAGGCGGCTCTAGTGGCCCTAGTGGCCCTGCTGCCCCCGACAGCAGTGACGCGGGTCTTTGATCTTCAAGCGCCATGTTAGAGCGTTCGCCTGTTGTTGCGACAGTAGGGTTGGGGGCTAACCTCGGCAATCCCCAAGCCGCCCTGGCTGGCGCGATGGCATCAATTGCCGCGTTAGAAGGTGTGAGCCTAGTGGCCCAGTCGGCGTTCTACCGCAGTGCGCCCATTGATTCGAGCGGCCCAGACTATGTCAATGCGGTGGTACAACTCCAAACCAACTTAAGTGCGCCTGAACTCTTGGCGCAGTTGCAAACGATAGAGCAGGGCGTAGGACGCGAGCGGCCTTACCGCAATGCCCCGCGAACCTTGGATTTAGATATTTTGTTGTTTGGGGATGCCAGCATTCAAAGCGAATCTTTGACCGTGCCGCACCCCCGGATGTGGCAACGTGCTTTTGTGTTGCTGCCATTGGCTGAGATTGCGCCAGCGCTTGTGAGTGCTGCGCTGTTGGATTCGGTAAAGGACCAAGCGCTCGTGCGTCTGGTTCCTTAACCCGAAGCCTTACCTCAAGGCAAGATCGGGTGGTGCGTCATGTCCAAGTGCAATGCCGTCCCGGTATAGGGGTTGGCCAAGGCGACTTCTTCGTTGAGCTCCACTCCTAAGCCTGGCGCTGTGGGCGGGATGATGTAACCGTTTTCCCATTGGATGGGCTTTTTCAAAATCTCGGTGTGAAAGCCTTTCCAGTCCAAAATACTTTCTTGGATTAAGAAGTTGGGGCTACAAGTGGCCAGTTGGATGTTGGCTGCGCCAACCACCGGGCCGCAGTACAAATGGGGCGCAATTTGCACGTGGTAGGCCTCGGCCATGGAGGCAATCTTTTTGCCTTCCAAAATACCACCCACGCGGCCCAGGTTCATCTGCAATATCGCAGCAGCACCTTCTTCAAGCACGCGAACAAATTCCCATTTCGTGGTGAGGCGCTCACCTGCTGCCACTGGAATGGTGGTGCCACGGGCAACCTTGCCCATCTCGCGTTGGTTGTCTGGTGGAATGGGTTCTTCAAACCACAAAGGATCAAACGGCTCGAGACGCCGCGCCAAGCGAATCGCTCCGGCAGCGCTCATTTGTCCGTGGGTCCCAAACAGCAAATCGGCTTTAGTTCCCACCGCTTCGCGCAACATGCGACAGAAGGTTTCAGAGCGATCGAGTTCTGTCAAAGACAACTGGCGACCGTCGTAAATGGAGTAAGGCCCAGCAGGATCAAACTTGAGGGCGGTAAAGCCCATTTTGAGGTATTCCGCAGCCCGCTCCGCGGCCAAAATCGGATCGGCGTACACATTGGTTTTGTCGCCATCTTTGGGGTAAATGTAGGTGTAGCTGCGCAGTTTTTCGTGCACTTGACCGCCTAAGAGTTTGTAGACAGGCTTATTCACGTCTTTGCCGACGATGTCCCAGCAGGCCATCTCAATGCCACTCAAAATCCCCATCATCGATACATCGGGGCGCTGAATAAAACCACTGCCGTAGACGCCGCGCCAAATACGCTCGATGTCGTAAGGGTCTTTTCCAATGACGCAGCGTTCCACCACATCTTTGACCATTTGCTCGACCACGCTCGGGTGAAACGGCAGGCTATAAACCTCGCCGAGTCCTTCAATGCCCTCGTCGGTGATCAGTTTTAAAAAGACGAAATACCGCCCTCCAAATCCAGGAGGTGGGTTTCCGACAACAAAGGTTTTGACGTCTGTGATTTTCATATTTTTTTTAGTTAGTGGGCGTAGTTAATGACTTTGTATTCCAAGTAGTCCTGCAAACCAAAGCGTCCCCATTCGCGGCCGTTGCCACTTTGCTTGAAGCCGCCAAAGGGGGAGCAATAGTCTTGGCCGGTACCGTTGATGGATACGCTGCCTGCGCGTAAGCGGCGAGCGACGCGTTGTGCGCGGGTTGCGTCTTGGCATTGAATGTAAGCCGCTAATCCGTAAGGCGTGTCGTTGGCAATCTGAATGGCTTCTTCTTCGGTATCAAAAGGAATCATCACCAACACAGGACCGAAAACTTCTTCACGCGCAATACGCATCTGGTTGTTGACATCGGCAAACACGGTGGGTCGGGCGTAATAGCCTTTGGACAGCCCTTCGGGCCGGCCCAAGCCACCGCACAACAAGCGTGCACCTTCGTCGATCGCAATTTGGATATACCGCTGCACGGTTTCAAATTGGCGCTTCATCGCCAAGGGCCCGATCACATCGCCACGGGTGCTGGGGTGTGCCACCTGAACGGCTGCGCCGTGCTGGGCTGCCAAGACGCAGGCTTTGTCATACACCGAGCGCTCTACCAAGAGGCGCGTTGGTGCGTTGCAACTTTGGCCCGTATTGCTCATGCATTTGCGAACGCTCCAGCCAATGGCTTTGTCTAAATCGGTGTCGGCAAACACGATGTTGGGCGACTTACCACCAAGCTCTTGGCTCACGCGTTTGACGGTATCGGCGGCAGATTTGGCCACGGCAATGCCGGCTGCGGTCGAGCCGGTAAAGGAGACCAAATCGACATCGGGATGGCTGCTTAACGTAGGGCCGACCACGGGGCCGTCGCCATAGACCATATTGAATACGCCAGCAGGGTACCCGGCTTCATGCACAAATTCTGCGACGAGTTTGGCCGAGAGGGGAGCAAATTCACTGGGTTTGAGAACCACGGTGCATCCTGCCAAAAGTGCCGGTGCCAACTTAGAAACAATTTGGTTGAGCGGCCAGGTCCGGGGCGTGATCAAAACGCATACGCCGATGGGCTCGCTGATAAGGTCACCGTTGTTACCGCTGCGAGAACTAAAAGGGTAGTCTTTCGCGGCTTCTAGGGTGGCTTTGATGTGGCCAGGGCCGCATTCGGCTTGGGAGTCGTAGGCCAAGTCCCATGGAGCGCCCATCTCGGTGCTGATGGCTTGGGCCATTTCGGTATAGCGCCGCTCAAACGCAGCTTGCAATTTTTGCAGCATCTCGGTGCGGTAGGCCATGGTCGTTTGGCTGTAGCTCTCGAAAGCTTTTTTGGCAGCGGCGACCGCACGGTTGGCATCGTCTGCGCTGCCCATGAGCAGCTCGCCTACGACAGACTCATCACCGGGGCTGACGATGGAGTGAACGGTGTGTTTGCCGAGGGGTTCGACCCAAGCGCCATCAATGTAAAAGTTGCAACGTGTCATAGCGAGCTCTCGTGTTTCGGTTTAAAAATCATCCAATATAAAACCAAGCGGACTTGGTTTGCATATACGACAGCAGGCTGTCCATGTGTTTGTCACGGGAGTTACCGCTTTGTTTGTAGCCCCCAAAGGGCTGCGTCATGTCACCATCGCCAAAACAGTTGACCCACACCACACCCGCTTCAAGCGCGGCCACCATACGGTGGGCGGTTTTAAGATCCGAGGTCCACACTGAGGCGGCCAAACCGTAGATGGAATCGTTGGCCAAGGCAATCGCTTCGGCTTCGGTGTCAAAGACCTGAACCGAGGCCACGGGTCCAAAGGTTTCTTCTTGCACGATGCTCATCGTGTTGGTGCAGTGGGTGAACAAGGTCAGGGGCACAAATGCGCCTCCTTGGTGAACTGCTAAGGGCCGCTGGGTATCGGGCGTAGGCAAAACCATGGTGGCGCCTTGCTCACAGGCGAGTTGCACTTTGGTCATCACCCCTTGGCGGTGCGCTTGGCTGGCGACGGGGCCCATGGTGGTTGCGGGGTCCAGTGGGTCACCAGGGCGGTACATCGCTTGGGCCCGCTCAACGAAGCGGGCGACAAAGCGGTCGTGAATCGAACGGTGAACCAAGAGGCGCGAGCCCGCATTGCAAACCTGCCCTGCGTTATCAAAAATTCCACCCACCGCACGATCCACCGCAGCATCAAAGTCATACAAGTCGGGCATGAAAATCTGCGGGCTTTTGCCGCCGGTTTCCAAGGCCACGCGTTTCATATTGCTTTGGCCTGCGTAGCCCATGAGCAATTTACCGACAGCGGTAGAACCCGTGAAGGTGATCTTGGCAACATCCATATGCAAAGCCAAGGCCTTGCCCGCTTGCGCTCCAAACCCGTTGACCACGTTGAAAACGCCTGCAGGTCCGCCAGCATCTACAAACAACTGCGCCAGTCGGGTGCAGGTTAAAGGCGCTTGCTCTGAGGGCTTGAGCACCACGCAGTTACCCGCAGCCAAGATGGGAGCGAGCTTCCACACGGACATCAGCATGGGGTAATTCCACGGCGTGATCGCAGCTACCACACCCATAGGCTCGTGGGTGATGAGGTGGATTGCGCTCGGATCGGTGTGGGTGACTGCGCCTTCGATTTTGTCAATGCACTCGGCGAAATAGCGAATGGTTTTCAATACCTCAGGCAGATCGATATTTAAAACATCTGAGATGGGTTTACCCATGTCCAAGGTTTCCAAGAGCGCCAATTCATTTTGATAGGCTTCAATCCGGTCGGCCCACTTTTGCAAAATGTCTGCGCGTTGGCGTGGGGCCAGTTTGGCCCAGCGCCCGTCGCGCCAAGCCGCAAGGCCCGAGGCGACGGCGGCATCAATGTCAGCGGCCTGGCCCTTGGCCATCACGGCAATCAACTCACCCGTCGCCGGGTTCACGCAATCAAACGTTTCTCCAGCGACAGCGGGGCGGTAAGCGCCATCGATAAAAAGACCGGTCGCAATGTCGATTTTTCCCGCTAATGCGAGCCAGTCTTGGTGGGTGAGTGCTGCCGTCATGGTTTCAACTTTCAACTGTTACTCTGCAACGAGTTCGGTAGGGTAACCGGGGGCACGTAACTCCAAGCCGCAAGCCTGCTCGATCATGCGCACCACTTCAGGGGATTGCGCTTGGCTGCCATACAAACCGCGGGCGCGGCGGAAAATTTGTTGTGCCATGCTGCCGAGTTCCAAGGGGACGCCAATTTTCTCGGCAATGCCATTGACCAAACCGAGGTCTTTGCACGCCAAGTCCATGGTGAACTTGACGTTGTAGCTGCCGCTCAATACGAGCTTGGATTCGGTTTCGTGAACAAAGCTGTTGCCTGAGCTCGCGCGAATCGCACGGTAGGTAGCATCAGGATCAACGCCGTATTTGGCCGGCAGCATCATGGCTTCACCAGCCGCAATCAGGTGGATAAAGGCCAGCATATTGGTCACGACTTTCACGACCGAGGCATTGCCCATTTTTCCCATGTAAATAATTTCGCCGCCCATGGTGCTGAGAATGTCTTCAACCCGTTTGAAGGTGCTTTCTTCGCCACCTACCAAAACCGTAATTTCTCCGGAATTGGCTAGGTGCACACCGCCGGTAACAGGGCACTCGAGCACCGTAATGCCTTTGGTCGCTGCAACCGCGTTCAAGCGCAACAGGTCTTCCATGTCGGTGGTGCTCATCTCAATCCAGGTTCCACCGGATTTCAGATTTTCAAAAACGCCGCCGGCACCTTCGACTACTTTGCGAGATATAGCAGGTGAGGGCAATACAGTGATTACGACATCGGCATTGCGGCATGCGCCTGCTACATCATCTGACCAAGCAGCTCCACCGACGATCAGCCGTTTGGCCAAGTCTTTATTGAGGTCGTTCACAGTGACGGTGTAGCCGGCTTTGACCAGGTTGTTGCACAGGCCTTCGCCCAAGCTGCCCAAGCCAATAAATCCGATACGTAGTTTGCTGTTGCTCATCATGTGCTTTCTATAAGTGAAGTGAGGGTTAAAAGAAAAAAGAAAAGGGAAAAGTGGAGGGAGAGATTAAAAATTGAAGTGACCGACTTCATGCGTTGTCTTGTAAGAGCATGTCAGCCCCTTTTTCAGCCACCATGATGGTGGGCGCATTGGTATTTCCTGAGGTGACAGCGGGGAAAACCGACGCATCAATCACGCGTAGATTTTGGACACCGTGAACCCTCAGCCTGTCGTCCACCACCGACGTTGCAGGATCCGTTCCCATCGCACAGGTGCATGACGCGTGGTAGACCGAGCCTGCGCGTTTTGCGAAATCCGCAAAAATGTCAGCGTCACTTTGGGCCTGAATACCAGGCAAGTGCTCGCTTTCCACAATATCGGACAGCGGCGATGTAGCGGCAATGCTGCGCACCATGCGCGAGCCATCCATGATGTCTTGGCGGTCGTGTTCGGTGGTTAAAAAGTGGGTTTCAATGCGCGGCTTGTCCAGAGGGTTGTTGGACGCAATCATCACGCTGCCGCGGCTGGTGGGGCGGCAGGTATTGAAAGAAATTAAAAACGCCGCAAAGCGGTCCGGGTTTTGAAGTTGAAAGCGTTTGCCCACTGGGGCCGTGTTGGCGGTGTAGCTGATAGGGTTGAAATACAAATGCAAATTGGGCCGCTCTAAATCTGGTCGACTGCGAACAAAAGCCCCTGCTTGGTTCACGCTCATGCCCAAAGGCCCACGCCGATTGAACATATAGCGCATACCGGCCCAGACTTTGCCGTACCACGGTCCCAAGGTGTTGTTCAAAGTAGGTACTTTGGATTTGAAAAAATAAGACACGCACAAGTGGTCTTGCAGACCTTGGCCCACGTGGGGCAAGTGGTGAACCACGGCTACGCCTTTGTCTCTGAGGGCCTGAGTGTCACCAATGCCTGAGAGTTGCAAGAGCTGGGGTGAATTGATTGCGCCGCCCGACAAAATTACCTCTTTACGACACTCGAAAATCTGGGTGTGCCCGCCGACAGTACATTCAACACCCGTAGCCTTGCGGTCTTTGAGAATCACTTTGCTAACCAGGGCATGGGTGATGACTTTGAGGTTGCTGCGCTGCATGGCGGGGCGCAAGAATGCGTTAGACGTCGATTCACGAAAGCCATTGCGAATGGTCATTTGCCACAAGCCAAAGCCTTCTTTGCGCTCGCCATTGAAGTCTGGGGTGTATCCGTACCCCAATCGTTTCCCAGCTTCAATAAAACGCCCGCATAAAGGGTGGACTTGGTCCGCAAAATCGCTGACACGCATTTCTCCATTAGCACCGTGGTGGGTGGATGCGCCCCACACATGGTCTTCCGATTTTTTGAAATAAGGTAAGACATCGTCCCAGCCCCAACCGGTGTTGCCTGCGTCGCGCCAATCGTTGAAGTCGCCTTCTTGTCCGCGCATGTAAACCATCGCGTTCAAGCTGCTGCTGCCCCCGAGTACTTTTCCGCGCGGCCAAAAAGAGGTGCGGTCGTTCAAAGCTGCATCGGGCTCGGTGGTGTACATCCAGTTGTATTTGGGGTCTGAAAAGGTGAGTCCGTATCCCAATGGAACTTGAATCAGGGGACTGCGGTCAGAGCCGCCCGCCTCGAGCAGCAGAACCCGGTCTTTGCCGCTGGCGCTCAGTCGGTTGGCAAGCACGCAACCGGCGGATCCAGCGCCAACAATGATGTAGTCAAAGTCGTTCATGCTCTAGAGGTCATTTCTTTTACTGCAAAAGGGGGTGTTGGAGGGGTAATCCCTCCATTTTTGGATAACCATAGATACTATGCAACAGATTGAATGCTATCAATGCGTTCAAATTGAGTAATTGAACACTGAAAGCTGATTTTCGTAGGGTAAAACGATAATAGACCCCATTATTTGGAGGAAGCCCCCAAGCAGGGATCAACGCAATGTCGTTCGAACAACTTATTTCTACGGCCAGCCTCGGCGATGGCACCAAGCCCAAGTACCAGTCCATTGCGGAAGACTTGGCCCAGGCGATTCTCAATGGGCAAGTTCCCATGGGGGAAAAACTGCCGCCCCAGCGCAATTTGGCCCGTCGCCTAGGGGTCACGACCGGAACGGTCAGCCGGGCGTATGCCATCTTAGAAACCCAAGGTTTGGCAACCGCTCGGGTGGGCGATGGAACCTATGTGCGCTCGATCGAGCATGTTCCTGAAACATTACAAACCAAAGATCACCAAGCCCCCATAGATTTAGCCCATAACGTAGCGATGGTGGGCGACGAAGCCACCGCCCTGAAAGTCGCGTTTGACTCTCTCAGTAACGATGCGGAATTGATGCACCAGGTTCTGAGCTACCAGTCAGAAACCGGCATGCGGCGTCACCGGGAAGCGGGGGCGCAATGGTTGCAACGCTTTGGAATGACGGGCCAGTGGAACCGCGTCATGGTGACCCACGGCGCACAGCACGGCTTGGCCTGTGTGTTGCGCACCATCGCCCGCCCGGGCGAGGCGGTTTTAACCGAGTCGCTAAGTTACCCCGGCCTGCAGTCGCTAGCGCGTTCGATGCGCTTGCAACTCATTGGCATTGAAACTGACGAAGAGGGTATGACGCCGCAATCGTTAGAGCGGGCCGCCAAAACCTTTGACACTAAATTTGTCTATTGCGCCCCCACACTGCATAACCCGACAGGAGCCACCATGTCGGTGCAACGCCGCGAAGAAATTGCAGCGGTGGTTCGGGCGCACGGTTTGTACGTGATTGAAGATTGCGTTCATGCAGCTATCCAAGCCAATCCCTTGCCCGCCTTGTCTACGTGGTTACCCGAGCAGTCTTTTTTACTCAGCAGTTTTTCAAAAGTCTTGGCGCCCGGATTGCGTGTGGGCTACGTCGAAGCAGCGCCAGCTTGGTTGAGTAAATTTGCCGCCAGCATGCGGGCTGACAGTTGGATGGTTGCGCCCTTGTTGCCAGAAATTGCCACCCGTTGGATTGAAACCGGTGAAATGGAAACGCTCATTGCGCAGCAACGTAAACAAACCACCGAGCGACTGGCAATCGCCCATAAAGTTCTGCGTGGAGTGGAGTTCAAGACCGACCCTGAATTCCCTTTGATTTGGGTGCCCTTGCCTGAGCCTTGGCGGGCCGGGCAATTCGCAGGCGCATTGCGTCAATCGGGTGTCTTGGTGCGTACTGCAGACCACTTTGGGGTCGGTCGTTCACCCGCTCCTCAAGCCGTTCGTATCAGTCTCAACGCACCGGCCAACATCGAGCTGCTTGAAAAAGGTTTGCAAATATTTAAGTCGGTGATCGACAACCCGCCTGTGATCTTTATGGGACGAACCTCTTGGTAGTTTGAAGCAGGCCCCAACGCGCTATTTGCGTTGAACAGCCCATTGCAAAGCAATGACGGCAGGCAAACTCACAACGCCAAGGGCCAAGGCAGCGCCCAGCGCCATGAGTGGCAAGGGTGCGAATTTAAGAAGGGCTGCAAGCCAAGGCCAGTACATCGCCAAAGCTAAGGCCAGTAGGGCCGAGACGATGACGGCATACGCCGTGAAATTGGGTACGCGCAAAGAGGCCCAAAAACGCCCAACGCTTGCTCGGTTGGCCAAAATCAAAAACGCATTAGCGACGATCAGCGTGATAAAGACCATGGAGCGGACTTGCGCCTCTGCAAGGGAGCCGTAACCCCACCCAAAAGACAAGCCCACGCAAAGAAAAATGCAAAAGCCTTGACCCATCGCCAAGCCTATTTCTCTTTTGCCAAAAAGTGGCTCTCGGGTATTTCTCGGAGGGTGTTGCATTACATCGGCTGCAGCGGGCTCATTTTCAAAAGCAACTGAACAAGCCGGGTCAATAATCAGTTCGAGAAGCGCCACATGCAGCGGAAGAATCAAT
>SXSX01000104.1 GCA_005793295.1 Burkholderiales bacterium
AACCAAGCCGATAAACGCAGGCATCACGATCACTTCACGCGACATCCAAGAGGTACGCCACATCAACACCGCTCGCCAGGCTCGCATCTTGTGGCCCAAATGGAAGAACGAAGCGATTAAGCCGGAAACCAAGAGCACTTCGCCCAGGGCCAAGGCCCGCAAGAAAAACTCTGCGCCCATGGGAACGCTAAACAACAACGCAACGGCCAACGCCACAATCAAGCCCTGCGCCGCGCCTGCCAAGGTAGTAAAAAAGAGAATAGAAAAAGCCGGATGCATAGCGGGTTAGCCTTGAGACGGTGGAGTGATGTGCCGCGGCAAATACTGGTTGGCCGGTTGGGTTTCCCACTCGGGCATCAGCGCATAGCCGCCCCGTTCGCGAATGGCTTTGGAGACTTCAGAGTCCGGGTCTTTCACATCGCCAAACAATCGCGCATTGGTGGGGCAGGCTTTGACGCAAGCCGGTTGGCGGTCCGCCTCCGGCAGCAACTCGTCATAAATGCGGTCCACGCACAGCGTGCATTTGGTCATCACCTGCCGCTCTTCATCTAATTCACGGGCACCATACGGGCACGCCCATGCGCAATATTTGCATCCGATGCATTTATCGTAATCGACCAAAACGATGCCGTCTTCGGCACGCTTGTAACTCGCCCCGGTGGGACACACCGGGACACACGGCGGGTCTTCGCAATGCAAGCAGCTTTTCGGGAAATGGATCGTATCGGTGTTGGGAAATTCTCCAGACTCATAGGTTTGAACACGGTTAAAAAATGTGCCTGTTGGGTTAGCGGCATACGGCGCCAAATCGGCCAAGGGGCCGGCGCTGCCCGAGGTGTTCCACTGTTTGCATGAGGTCACGCAGGCGTGGCATCCCACGCACACATTGAGGTCAATCACCAAGGCCAATTGTTTGGCCAAGGTTTCGCCTTGTTCGGCGCGAACGCGTTTGGGCATCGTCGAAGTAGCTGGAGCGCGCCCTGCGGGAGTTTCTTCAACCAAGTGCGTCTGCATCAAGTCTTTGAGCCATTGAATCATGGTGTTTTTCCTCCTGCTTTTTTCTTACCCGCAAAGTAGGTCAAGACGCTGGCCACTTTGCCTACGACGCCCGGTACGCTCGGCATAGTGCTCATTTGCGGAAACGTCTCAGCGGTCTCATCCGGTTCAGCTGGACGGATACGGACCCTAACGTCATACCAACCAGCTTGGCCCGTGATGGGGTCGGAGTTACTGATGGTTTTACCTTTATCGCCAAAGGGCAGTTCTTCAGAAATGAGGTGGTTAAGCAAAAAGCCTTTACGCGCCTCATCGGCACCCGGAGCCAGCTGCCACGCTCCGTCGGCCTTGCCAATGGCATTCCAAGTCCACACCGTACCGGGTTCGACCGCTTCGCTGTAACGGATCATGCAACGCACCTGCCCCCATTGGCTTTCCACCCACGCCCAACCGCCATCCAAAATACCTGCGGCTTTTGCGGTGAGGGGGTTGACGTGCAAATAGTTGTGGCTGTGAATTTGCCGCAACCACGCGTTTTGCGAATCCCATGAGTGGTACATCGCCATCGGACGCTGGGTGATGGCGTTGAGTGGATAGGCAGCCAAATCGGTGGCGTCTTCTTCTAGCGGTGCATACCAAAACGGCAAGGGATCAAAGTAGGTGTCAATTCGCTCGCGCAGATCCTGGGGCGGCTGACGCCCTTGGGTTTTGCCTTGGGCGGCCAAGCGAAACGATTGCAAGGTATCTGAGTAAATCGCCAACTGCACAGGGTCATTCTTTTGACGCCAACCCTTTTCTTTTGCGAAATCTAAGTATTCGCGGTTCCAGTTGCGCATGTAATGCATGTTGGAAGGCATGTGGTACTGAAACACGCAGTCATTTTTTTCGTACGCTTCCCATTGCTTGGGATTGGGCTCACCTCGTAAATGCTCATCGCCATTTTTCCCACGCCAACCCATTAAAAATCCAATACCAGGCTGGGGTTGGAAGTTCACGACGAAGTCGGTATAGCCGGTGTACTTGCGCGCGCCTTCGGGCGTCGTGAACGCGGGAAACTTTAATCGCCCTGCCAACTCTATCAATACCTCTTGGAAGGGTTTGCACTCACCTAAAGGCGCAACCACGGGGATGCGCACAGAATCAACTGGCCCATCGAATTCTGAAATCGGACGGTCCAGCATGCCCATCACATCATGGCGTTCAAGGTAGGTGGTGTCAGGCAACACCAAATCAGCAAAGGCCACTGTTTCGCTTTGGAACGCGTCACACACTACCAAGAAAGGAATCATGTACTCGCCATCAGCGTCTTTGCGGTTCAACATTTCGCGCACACCCATGGTGTTCATCGAACTGTTCCACGCCATATTGGCCATGAAGATCAGCAAAGTATCGATGCGGTAAGGGTCTCCCTTGACGGCATTGGTGATGACGTTGTGCATCAAGCCATGGGCCGACAAAGGATGCTCCCATGAGAATGCGTGGTCGATCCGAATCGGTGAGCCGTCGGGGTTGATCGCCAGTTCATCGGGATGCGCAGGGAATCCCAACGGCGCCGCATTCAGCGGCGTATTGGGCTGAATCATTTCAGGAGAATTGAAAGCGCGGTAGTTGGGAACAATGTGACGGGGATAGGGCGCTTTGTGTCGAAACCCGCCAGGCGCATCAATGGTTCCTAAAACGCTCATCAACACCGCCAGCGCGCGCACCGTTTGAAACCCATTGGAGTGCGCAGCAAGCCCCCTCATGGCGTGAAATGCCAACGGCCGGGCTTGCGTGGTGGGATGAACTTTGCCCCACGCGTCGGTCCAAGGTATCGGTAATTCAAAGGCTTGCTTGAGGGCCGCGTCGCCCATCTCTAGCGCGAGTTTTTCGATCCGCTGCGCATCGATTCCTGTGATGGCTGCCGCCCATTCGGGGGTGCACTGGGCCACCCGATTGCGGAGCAACTGGAATGCAGGCGTGACCTTGGTGCCGTCGGGCAAGGTATAAAAACCGGCGGCCGGGGCCTCAAGCGCGGGATCGCAACCCTCAGCAATACCTTCGGGGTACGCGTTAAGAAACTGGCCGCTGGTCTTGTCAAAAATGAGTTTGTTGTGCGGGTTACGGCCGTCGCCAGGCGGGCCTTTGGCGGGATCTGGATCAAAGGCAAACAAACCTTCACGCTCGCCCTCATCCAACACCACCAGTTGCGGCGCGTTGGTAAAACGTTTCAAGAATGCGTGGTCGATCAACTCTTTTTTGATCAAGACATGCAACAGAGCCATCAAGAGTGCGCCGTCGGTGCCAGGCTTGATGGGAATCCACTCATCGGCAATCGCGGAGTAGCCCGTGCGCACGGGATTGATTGAAATGAAGCGCCCGCCACTGCGTTTGAATTTAGAAATAGCAATCTTCATCGGATTGCTGTGGTGATCTTCGGCAGTGCCCAGCATCACAAACACTTTGGCACGATCCAGATCCGGGCCACCAAACTCCCAAAAACTTCCGCCGATCGTGTAGATCATTCCGGCGGCCATGTTGACAGAACAAAAGCCTCCGTGGGCGGCGTAATTGGGTGTTCCAAACTGGCGCGCAAACAACCCCGTGAGCGCCTGCATCTGGTCACGGCCCGTGAACATGGCAAATTTTTTGGGGTCGGTCGCGCGAATTTTGCTTAAGCGTTCGGTCAAAATTTCATAGGCTTTTTCCCACGAGATGGCTTCAAATTCTGAGGCGCCGCGGTCGCTGCCGGGTTTGCGCAACAGCGGCTGCGTTATGCGTGCGGGCGACTGCTGCTTCATGATCCCCGAAGATCCCTTGGCGCAAATCACGCCTTGGTTGAGGGGGTGATTGGGGTTGCCGTCGATGTAGCGCACCTCTGGCCCGCTCTCGCCTTCACGCAGGTGCACTCGAATGCCACAGCGACACGCACACATATAGCAAGTGGTGCATTTGATGGTGGGGTCTGCCGTAGGCGTTGGTGCCACCAAAGGGTTGTGAACCGGCTCAGAAGAAAGAAACTTGAACACGTTAGCGTCCTTTGGAGGGTTGGGCCGAGTCGGCCAAGGCCAATACGGCCAACGCGACGGACGCCAGGCGCGACTGCAATGAGTCTGCGCGTGATGTCAACACAATGGGAACCGCAGCGCCGAGCACCAAGCCCGCACAGTCACCGCCGCCGATGTAGTTGAAACTTTTGTAGAGCATGTTGCCGGCATTGAGGTCCGGCATGATCAAGAGGTCGGCATCGCCTGCCACCTGCGAGTTCATTTTTTTAATGCGCGCAGCCTCTGCAGAAATCGCGTTATCAAACCCCATCGGGCCTTCCACAATCGCTCCTGGCCAAGCGCCTTCTTGGGCCATCTGAACCAAAGCTTGCGCGTCCAATGTTGCAGTAATTGCGGGGTTCACTGTTTCCACGGCCGTCACAATCCCGACCTTGGGTTGGGAGATGCCCAGTTTTTGCAAGAGCGCAATCGCATTGCCCACAATGTCTTTTTTGGTTTTCAAATCCGGCGCAATGTTGACAACGCAATCCGCCAGAGCCAACAACTTCGGGTAGCGCGGAAGATCAAACACAAAGGCGTGGCTGATACGTGTTGTGCCACGCAAGCCGGTGTCTTTGTTCACCACCGCTGACATCAGCTCATCGGTATGCAAAGAACCTTTCATGAGTGCGTGCACCCTGCCACTGCGCGCCAAACCCGTGGCCTGTAAAGCAGCGTTTGGAGCATGGTCTCCCGTGTCTATCAATTCAAAGTGACGCAAGTCCACCTGAGCGGCCTCGGCGGCTTGAGCGATTCCCTTGTGCGGCCCCACCAAAACAGGGCGCGCTAGGCTGCTATCCAAAATGCGTTGCGCCGCATCCATCGCCAATGCATCACACGGATACACCATCGCCAAAGCCGCAGGAAACTTCTGCGCACGCGAAACGGCTTGCGCAACCAAGCCATCGAGGTGGGGATGGTTTGGTGTGCTCATCAGAGGCGGTCCATCAAAATCACTGCGCCGCAGACTTAAACGTAGTCTTTGTATTTGTCCAAGAAGCGAATCGGCTTGGCCAAGGCATCGCGGCGGAAGGGATCTCCGAGTTCGCGGGTGCACATGATCTCAATCACGCAGGTCTTACCTTCTTTCATTTGCATATCAATTGCGCGTTTAAAGGCAGGACCTACGTCTTCGAGTTTGTCCACCACAATGCCCTCGGCGCCCATCGCGATGGCAATGCCGGCAAAGCTTTCACTCTCTAACTCGCCAGCCACAAAACGGCGGTTGTAAAAATCGACTTGGTTTTTCTTCTCAGCGCCCCATTGGCGGTTGTGGAACACCACTGCAGTCACAGGGATATCGTGGCGTACGGCTGTCATCAACTCCGACATGCTCATGCCCCACGCGCCGTCTCCGGCGTAGGCAACAGCAGGGCGGTCCATGGCCGCAGCCTTGGCACCAATCATGGTGGGCAGTGAGTAACCGCAATTTCCAAAACTCATGGGCGCAAAGAAACTGCGCGGCTCATCAAAACGCAAATAGCTGTTTGCGACCGCATTGATGTTGCCAATATCGGTAGAGACCATCACGCGCGCAGGCATGGCTTTTTCTAACTCGCGCAGCACTTGGCGCGGATGGAGGTAGGTGCCACCGGTGGGGGTACACTCCCCTTTGGCTTCATCAATCATGTCCAAGCTGTAGGGGTCACGCTCGTGGGTCCAAGCGTCCAATTCTTTTTCCCAAGCGGCTTTTTCGGCCTTAATAGTTGCCGCGCGGTCTGCTTTGGTGGCGTCGCACGCCAACTTCACCGCGCTTAAACGCTTGAGTAACTCTTTGGCAACCGCTTTGGCATCGCCATGGATACCCACAGTGATTTTTTTCACCAATCCCAGATTGGTGTGGTCGGCTTCAACCTGAATGATTTTGGCTTCTTTAGGCCAGTAGTCCATGCCGTGTTGCGGCAAGGTTCCAAACGGACCCATGCGCGAACCTAGCGCGATCACCACGTCGGCTTGGGCCATGAGCTTCATCGCCGCTTTTGAGCCTTGGTAACCCAAGGGGCCGGCCCACAGGGGGTGGCTTGCTGGAAAAGAGTCGTTGCGCAAATAGCCATTGGCCACCGGTGCACCCAAGCGCTCCGCCAAAGCTTGGCACTCCGCCACTGCGTCCCCCATCACGACGCCACCGCCAGACAAGATGATTGGGAACTTGGCGTTGGCCAGCAACTCTACTGCTGCAGCCAAGCTGTTTTCACCGCCGGCGCCGCGCTCCACGCGCATCGGTTTGGGGATCTCGGTTTGAATTTCGCCGTAAAAATAATCCCGTGGAATATTGAGCTGGGTCGGGCCCATCTCCGACATGGCGCGGTCAAAACAACGCCCGGTGTATTCCGCCATCCGCTTGGGGTTGTTGACGTGTCCTTGGTATTTGGTGAACTCTTGAAACATCGGTAACTGGTTGGCTTCCTGAAAACCACCCAGGCCCATTCCCATGGTGCCAGTCTCAGGCGTGATCATGACCACGGGGCTGTGGGCCCAATAAGCTGCCGCAATCGCGGTCACGCAATTGCTAATACCGGGGCCGTTTTGCCCAATCACTACACCGTGGCGGCCACTGACGCGGGCGTAGCCATCGGCCATGTGCGCCCCGCCTTGCTCATGCACCACGGGAACCAAACGTATACCAGCCGGCGCAAAAATATCCATCGCATCCATAAAGGCCGAGCCCATGATGCCAAAAATATCGGTCACGCCATTGGCAACCATGGTTTCTACAAACGCCTCGGAAGGCGTCATTTTTTGGACTCCGCTCACAACGGTGCGGGTATCTTTGGGGGCTTTGCTCATAGAAGACTCCTTAACAGCTCAGTTTTGAAACAATTTGTTCCGATAACCGGAATTGAGCATGACTATAGCCATGAAATTTTGCTTGTGCAAGTTAAATTTCATTTTTTGAAATAAATTGTTCCATTAACTGGTGATTTTTTTGGTTTTACTCTATGATGTAGGCATGAAATCAGTGACCACCGCCTTCCAAGCCGTCCCGATTGAACTCCACGGGGACACGCCGACGCTGCGCTTGTTTGCCCTGCTCGAAGTGATTGCATCCAAAGACCAGTACTTTTCCCTCCAAAGTTTGGTGGACGAAACCGGCCTGCCCAAGCCCACCTTGCACCGCATGTTGCAACAACTCGAAACGGCCCACCTTTTGGAGCGAAGTGGCGATGGGCGTTTGTTTGGTACGGGGGTTCGTTTGCGGCGTTTGGCTGAAAATCTTTTGCTTAATGACACCGCGCATGGCGCGCGCCATGCGGTGTTGCGCAATTTGGTGACTGAGGTTGGTGAAAGCTGCAACCTCACCGCCTTGAGTGGCAGCGAAGTCATTTACATCGACCGCGTTGAAACCCCAGCGCCCTTGCGTTTTTATTTGCATTCGGGCTCACGCGTTCCAGTTCACTGCTCCGCCAGCGGGAAAATTTTCTTAAGCCAAATGTCGCCCAGCCAACGCTTGCGCCTCCTCTGCCATGCGCCCTTGGAGGCCTACACTCCCAAAACCATCACCCAACCCGAGGCCTTAGAAACAGAAATTAAGTTGGTGAAACGCCAAGGTTTTGCCTTGGACAACGAGGAATTTTTACCGGGCTTGTTGTGTGTGGCCATGCTGGTGCCCGCAAGCGTAGGCCGTTCTAATTTATGTATCGCAGTCCAGGCACCAATGATGCGCTTAACGCCCGACAAAGCCTTGGCATTGCTTCCTGCGCTGCAGCGTGCGGCTGACGCACTCAGTCAAATTGAAAATGATGCCATGCCCACCATCACAGAGGCACGCGCATGAGCACCGACCACGATTTCACCCTTAAAACTTCGCCCCTTTGCCGGGTGGCGGTGCGGGACGTTTTTGGCATTGACAGCGCCTTGCAGGTTCATGCATTTACCGAGCCCAGCGAGCATGTGCCTGAGATCGATACCGCTTACCGATTCAACCCAGAAGTGACCTTGGCCTTGTTGGCAGGCTTTGAGCACAACCGCCGGGTTTTGGTGCAAGGCATGCATGGCACGGGAAAATCCACCCACATTGAACAGGTTGCCGCGCGCTTGAATTGGCCCTGCGTTCGGGTGAATTTAGACGGGCACATCAGTCGCTTGGATTTGGTGGGGCGCGACGCCGTAGTTTTGCGTGACGGCAAACAGGTCACCGAGTTTCAAGAAGGCATCGTGCCGTGGGCATTGCAGCGCCCGATGGCCTTGATTTTTGATGAATACGATGCCGGGCGGCCCGATGTGATGTTTGTCATCCAACGTGTTTTAGAACGAGAAGGGCAATTTACCTTGCTCGATCAAAACCGCGTGATCCGCCCGCACCCGCAATTTCGCTTGTTCGCCACCAGCAACACGCTGGGCTTGGGCAATCTCAATGGCATGTACCACGGGGCCCAGCGTTTGAACCACGCCCAATTGGACCGCTGGAATTTAGTGGCTGCTTTGAATTACTTAAGCGCGGAAGAAGAAATGGCCATCGTGGCTGCGCGGGTTCCTGCCCTGGCAGCCCCCAACCAACAAGTCCTGTTGCGTTCGATGGTGGCCGTTGCCGACCTTACGCGCAAAGGGTTTGCTGTGGGGGATTTATCGTCAGTGATGTCCCCGCGTACCGTGATGAGTTGGGCTGAAAACATGGAAATATTCAACGATCCCGCCCTGGCGTTTCGCTTATCGTTTGTCCACAAATGCGACGAAGCCGAACGGCCATTGGTAGCGGAATATTTCCAACGGTGTTTTGACCTCCCCTTGAACCCGGACACTGCGCCAGCAGCGTAAGGTCTGCGCCATGACCAGCGCACCCAACGCCTCCAGCGCCAATCCTGCGGCGTTGGTACGCTACCAGCAACAGTTAGACGCCTTGTGTGCTGCGACGCTGCGCGCTTTAAGTGGCCAAGCGCAGCTGCATTTTCGCGGTCGCCAGCTTTACCGGGCAGACCGCCGGCTACCGAGTTTTGCGCCCCACCTGCATCCGCAAACGCACACTGATGATGCGCGCTCGTTTCGCGGTGCGGCCGACGGGGTTGCGCTGCGACTGCGCTACAACGACAGCGCATTGCACCATCGCCTAAAGCCCTCTCTGGCGCTTGCGCGCATGGTTTTTGATTTGCTAGAACAATTTCGCTGCGCATCTTTGGTGCCAGACCATTTACCCGGCGTGCGCTCCAATATGTTGCATCGTTTTGAAGCCTGGTCACTGGCTTTTGTTAGGGCACGCTTGCACGAATCAGCGCAAGGCATTTTGTTGCTGACAGTGGCGCAAATTTGCCATTCCCGTGTAACTGGGGAGCCGGTGAACGAATCGCTGGCCGACCTGATCGAAGGAACGCGCTTTGGTTTGGCGTCGCGCATAGGTGCAGCCTTAGCAGGATTGCGTCGCAATCGCGAATCGCAAGCCGACTATGCCGAGCATGCACTGCATATCGCCAACACCGTGGCCGTTTTAGTCGCCAGCGAAAAAGAAGCCCGCGCAGTGCCGCGTCAAGACATCCCGGAAGAAGATGACGAAGATGCGTGGCTCCAACTTTGGGTGGACTTTGAAAGCAGTGAAGAAGGTGGCTTTGCAGTGGCTGATGCGGGGCGTGATAGTTCAGCAGCTACCTTCGAGCCGTACCGCGTTTTCACAACGGCCTACGACAAAGAGGTCAGCGCCTCCAGCTTGGTTCGCGCTGAACAGCTTCAGGCCTACCGCGAAACCTTAGACCAACAGATTGCTGATGCAGGTATCAGCGTTGCCCTTTTGGCGCGTCAACTCCAAGCTCTGCTGGCACAACCCCACAATGACGACTGGGACAGTGGTCAAGAAAGCGGGCGCACCGATGGGCGCCGCTTAGCGCAACTGATTGCCAGCCCGACAGAGCGGCGCTTGTTTCGCACCGAACACCAAGAGCCCCTCGCCCATTGCGCAGTGGGGTTCTTGGTGGATTGTTCGGGCTCGATGAAGCAACACATGCCCGCGTTAACCATCCTGATCGACTTGTTGGTGCGGGCCATGGAATTGGCGGGTGTCTCTAGCCAAGTGCTGGGCTACACCACGCTCGCATGGAATGGGGGACGGGCTTTGCGCGACTGGCGCAAAGCGGGCAAGCCGCAAGACCCCGGACGGCTCAACGAGCTATGCCATATCGTATTCAAAGATAACCAAACACCGTGGCGCCAGGCGAGGCGCGATATTGCAGCTTTGCTCAAGCCCGAGCTGTTTCGCGAATGCATTGATGGTGAAGCCCTGCGCTGGGCCAACCAACGCCTAGAGCAATTCACAGCAGAGCGAAAAATTCTCATCGTCTTCTCCGACGGCAGCCCTATGGACAGCGCCACCGTGCTTGCCAACGACCCCAACTACCTCGACCGCGATTTACAAACCGCTACCACGCAGATTGAGAGGGCAGGGCGCAGCAGGTTAATTGGCGTGGGGGTAGGACTGGATATGAGCCCGTACTACCAACGTAGTTTGGTCATCGATGCGGTCAACTTTCCATTGCGCAGAAGCTTGCAAGACATATTGAAATTGCTAGCCTAGGGTTTTCCACCGGTTGACTCGGTGATCAATCGACCCTACAGTTGTTCCATAAATCAGATTGTTGTTCTGAATATTGGAATAATCTTTCTCCATGGACTCCACCCTCGCTAAAGGACTTCACGTTTTGGAGTTTCTCGCACGCCTGCCCGAAGGTGCTCGAGTAGCCGACGTGGCAGCGGAACTTGGCTTGGCCCGAAGCAATGCGCACCGGACTTTGCAAACCTTGGTTCAATGCGGCTGGGCAAACCAAGATGCAAAAAACAGCAGCTACCGCGCCAGCCTCAAACTCTTCGAACTTGGCGCGTTGGTAGATGGCGCAGTCGATCTAAAAAAATTGCTTCACCCGCATTTGGCTCAACTTGCAAAAGCCACCGGTGAAACCATTCACTTGGCAGTACTCCAAGGCAGCGAGATCCTTTACCTCGATAAATTCGACAGCCCTTTGCCCGTTGCGGCTTACTCGCACATTGGCGGGCGCGCGCCGGCGCATTGTGTGGCGTCTGGCAAAGCGCTCTTAGCCGCCCTGGATTTCAACGCACAAGCTCTGCAAACCCAACTCGGCCCGTTGCAAGCCTACACCCCCAACACCATCACCAACGCGCAAGCACTGGAAAACGATTTAATCAAAAGTCGCAGCCAAGGCTGGGCAGAGAATCGCGAAGAGTGGCGCTTAGGCGTGTGTGGTTTGGGCGTTCCTGTTTTCAATGCACGCTCTGAGCCTGTTGCCGCTATTGGCATGAGCGTTCCCTCTATCCGCTTTACCCGCACGCAAGCGCGCGCCATGGCGCTGAAGCTCTGCGACACCGCGCTTCAGGCCAGTCAGTCTCTCGGTTTTTCACCCGCTCACCTCACCCCCACCCACCCCGCTAGGAGATCACGATGAATTCACTTCCCTCTCGCCGACATGCCCTTTGCCGTACGCTGAGCATTAGTGCGCTGGCCTTATTGGCTCTGGCAAACCCTTTGGCTGCGAACGCCCAATCCAACTACCCTGACAAGCCCATTCGCTTTGTCGTTCCCTACCCTCCAGGCGGGGGAACCGATGTCATCGCACGCATTGTGCAAGTGCGCTTACAAGCCGCCTTGGGCCAAAATGTTTTGATCGATAACAAAGGTGGCGCTGGTGGCTCACTGGGTACAGATATCGTGGCAAAAGCCGCGCCAGACGGATACACCGTGCTGTTTACCTTGAGTTCACACACCATCAACCCCGCCATTTTTCCAAAGCTGCCTTTTGATACCCAAAAGGATTTTGAACCTATTGGGCTGGTTGCCTCGCTGCCACAAATTTTGGTGGCGAACACTGCCTTACCCATTCGCAATGTGGCCGATCTGACGGCACAGGCTAAAGCGGCACCTACCAAGTTTTCATTTGCCTCGGTGGGCAATGGTTCGCCCGGACATTTAGCGGGTGAGTTGCAAGTGATTCGGACCGGTGCGCCCATGCAGCACATCCCTTACCGCGGCGGTGGGCCAGCGGTAACGGACGTGATGGGCGGCCAAGTTCCCTTGTTATGGGTCTCTATTCCTGCTGCAGCGCAGTTTGTCAAATCCGGCAAGCTCAAAGCCCTGGCTGTTTCAACTACCAAACGCAGCAGCACATTTCCAGATGTCCCCACCATGCAAGAAGCCGGGGTACCTGACTTTGAAGTTGATTCTTGGTATGGCATGTTGGTTCCCGCCAAAACACCCAAAGCCGTGATTGACAAACTCAATAAAGCGCTAAATACCGTATTAGCTGAGCCTGCGATTCGTGCGCAGTTGCTGGAGCAAGGCGCCGAAGCTGTTGGCGGAACGCCAGAAGCCTTAGGAAAGTTGATTACGGCTGAGATTCCCAAATGGATCAAGCTTGCCAAAGACGCCAACATCAAAGCCGACTGATATGCACATTTCGATAGACAAAGAAGCCAACGCACAGGTCAGCGCATTGCTATTCCGTGCGCGCGCAGCCCAACAAATTGCCAACGACTACGACCAATCCCGTGTGGACGAGTTAGTTGCAGCAGCCGGTTGGGCCATGATTGAAACGGTACGCAACCGCGAGCTAGCAGAATTGGCGGTTGCAGATACAGGGATAGGAAACGTTGAAGATAAGGTGCGTAAAAATTACCGCAAAACGTTTGGGCTTTTGCGGGACTTGCAGGGTGCGAAATCGGTCGGCGTGATCGCTGAAGATACGGCGCTTGGGATCACTGAGATTGCGCGACCTGTCGGCGTGGTCTGCGCCATCACGCCTTCCACCAATCCAGCTGCCACACCCGCTAACAAAATCATCAACGCGCTTAAAGGGCGCAATGCGGTTATCGTTGCGCCGTCTCCCAAGGGGTGGGCTACCAGCGCGCGCTTACTGCAATTTATTCATGCCGAATTTGACCGCATCGGCGCGCCGCGTGATTTGGTTCAACTGCTTCCCGCTCCCATTAGCAAGGCTGCCACCTACGCTTTGATGGCGGCGTGTGATTTGGTGGTGGCTACCGGCTCGCAAGCGAATGTGCGCGCCGCATACGCAAGCGGCACACCTGCGTTTGGCGTTGGCGCAGGCAATGTTGCAGGCATCGTTGACGAAACCGCAGATGTTGCGCTGGCAAGCGAGCGCATTATTCGCTCCAAGACGTTTGACAACGCCACCAGCTGCTCCTCTGAAAACAGTTTGGTGGTGGTGGATGCTGTTCGGGGCGCGACCATCGCTGCACTCCAAGCATTGGGCGCTGTGCTTCTCACACAAGCTGAAAAAGAAAAGCTGCAAGCGGTGATGTGGCCCAACGGAAAACTCTCCAGCGATGTGATTGGCCAATCTGCCACTACCGTTGCACAACGTGCGGGTCTCACGGACATTGCGGCACGCCAGCCTCGCATTCTTTTAGTCGAAGAAAGCGGTGTGGGCCCTGAGCATCCGTTTTCCGGAGAAAAGCTCTGTCCTGTTTTGACGCTGTATGGCGCCAGCGATTTTGAACAAGCGATGGCCCGTGTGAATGAAATTTACGCCTTTCAAGGCGCAGGACATTCTGTGGGCTTACACAGCGCGCTGCCTGAACGCGCGCTGCGCTTAGGTCTTGAACTGCCCGTATCGCGCGTCATCGTCGACCAAGCACATTGCATCGCCACGGGTGGAAGTTTTGACAACGGCCTGCCGTTTTCACTGTCCATGGGTTGTGGAACATGGGGCAAGAATAATTTTTCAGACAACATGAACTACCGCCACTACCTCAACATCACGCGCATATCACGTCCTATTGCCGAGCGTATGCCAAGCGAAGACGCTATTTTTGGAAGTTACTTTTCGAAATTCGGGCGCGCATGACAGCGCCTGCTTCTTTGTCTACCGTTCGCGCACTGGTAGAGCGACAAGTCCGCGAGCGTGCTGATGCGGTTTACGCCCTCGAGACCGATGGCCCACAGCAAATCTCGTTTGCTGATTTAGCCGCCCGCTGCCACCAGGTGGCTGCTCTTTTGCGCTCCCATGGGGCATTGCCGGGAGAAACCGTTTCTTTGGTGATGCCCAATGGATTAAACACCTTGCAGCTATTGCTAGGCGCTATGGCTGGCGGCTGGTGCGTGAACCCCGTGAACTTGCTCAGCAGCGAAGAGCAGATGGGATATGTGCTGAACCACTCAGATTGCACGCTGGTCATCGCCAGCCCCGAATGGGCTGACACCGTACGCCGTGTTCTCCTCACGATTCCCCGAGCAATCGCGCTCTGGGTGTGCGATGCGCATAACAATACTTTGAGTGAAGACGCCAAAAATTTGTCCTCAGACACAGGACACAAAGCGCACGCAGTCACACCTCAAGACCATGCGCTGCTCATGTACACCTCCGGCACCACCGGCGTACCCAAAGGCGTTTTACTCTCACAGGCCAACCTCACCGCCAATGCTGCGTCCATTAGCGCAGAGCATGCTTTGTCAGCACAAGACCGCGTCTTAGCGGTCTTGCCGCTGTACCACATCAACGCGTTTGCAGTCACCATGCTTGCGCCGCTCTTCCATGGTGGAAGCCTGGCCATGCCACCTAAATTTTCAGCGGCGCGTTTTTGGCAACAGGCGCTGCAAACGCAATGCACGTGGATCAATGTGGTGCCCACCATGATCTCTTATTTGCTTGAAGGCACGGCCCCGGACGCTTCGCAAACGGCCCGTATTCAGTTTTGTCGCAGCGCTTCTGCAGCACTGCCGCCTGCGCACCTTCAGGCGTTTGAAGCCAAGTTTGGTATCGGCATCATTGAAACCATGGGCCTAACCGAAACGGTTGCGCCCTCGTTCTCTAACCCGCTTGCGCGCAATAAACGCAAACTCGGCTCTGTAGGCAAAGCATCGGGCTGTGAGGCCTGTGTGATCGACTCCGAGTTTCAAGTGGTTGCCGATGGCGTTACGGGTGAAGTGGCGATACGGGGACCTCAGGTTATGCAAGGCTATTACAAAAATGAAGCCGCCACACGCGAGAGCTTCACGCCCGACGGTTGGCTGCGCAGCGGCGATTTAGGCCACCGCGATAGCGATGGTTTTTTCTTCATCACCGGTCGCATTAAAGAACTCATCATCAAGGGCGGGGAAAATATCGCACCACGCGAAATTGATGAAGTGCTGCTCCGCCACCCTGGCGTTTTAGACGCAGCGGCCGTTGGTATTCCTGATCCCCACTATGGGCAAGATATCTTGGCCTGCGTGATGGCCCGCGAGGGGCAATCGGTGACCGATGCCATTTTGCGCGAGCACTGCACCTCGCTCTTGGGTCGGTTTAAAACCCCAAAGTATTTTTGCTTGGTGAAAGACCTGCCCCGGGGCCCCTCAGGCAAAGTGCAAAGGCTCAAATTACCGGACTTACCGGAATGCAAGGAACTGCTTGGCTGATTTATCCGTTATCGAATGGGCGTATTTTTGCATGGTGGTTTTTATTGGCGGAGTGGCGCGCGGATTTTCCGGGTTTGGGTTTTCTGCTTTGTGTGTCTCAGGGCTGTCCTTGGTGATTTCACCTGCTCAAGTGATTCCGCCGATCTTTATCTTAGAAATTCTGGCAAGCCTTACCTTGTTGCGTCAGGCCATCAAGCAAGCCGATTTTTCTTGGCTCAGTTGGTTACTGTTGGGCAACGCGCTTTGCATTCCTTTAGGAATAGCCATCCTTAATTTTGTTCCGCAGATCTATGTGCGTTTGCTCATCGGTGCGCTTCTGGTGCTGCTGGTCGGCGTCCAACTTCGAGGTCTGCAGTGGCACGGCGCACCAACGCGATTGCTTCGCTTTTTAACGGGTTTGGCTTCTGGACTGGTCAATGGTTTGACGGCGATGGGCGGCCTGGTCGTCGCGGCCATGATGAGCGCAACGCCTTTGCCCGCTGTCGCCATGCGCGCCACCTTGGTCCTTCTTTTTTTCTTCGGCGACTTGTACGCGTTGTTGTGCGCTGCGGTCATGCCCGTCAACACTGAAGTGGGCGCGCCTTTGCTAGGCTGGGGCGCGTTGTCCATGGCCTTGTTCATGGCCGTTCCCATGGCGGCCGGAATGTTAGTCGGTCAGCGCTTTTTTAACCACACCACACCCCAACAGTTCCGTCGCCTGGTGTTGCGCCTGTTGATGCTGTTAGCCGTCATCACCGTTGCACGCGCACTCTTCCAACTGATTGGCAGCGCAGGCTAAGGTATAGATTGAAATTTAGAACAACAGAGAAAGTGTTGGCGCGAAAATAGCGACCGTCAGGCCAAGTCCCAGCGACCACACCACGGTTCGCAAGGCCGCAATATTGGCGAGGTACAAACCGGTGTAAACAATCCGAACGCCAATAAATGCCATGGCCAGTTGGTCCGTCCGAACTTGGTCAAGGCCTGCCATCTGCGCGGCGAGCACTGCAAAAACAAACAAGGGCAAGGCTTCAAAACTGTTGTTTTGTGCGGCAACTGCGCGAGCTCGCCAACCCTCTTGGGAGGCTGCAAAACCCCTTGGGTTGCTGTTGTCATACCCTCCTTCGCTGCGTTTTTTGCCTGCCATGCTGGCTTTGGCTAAGCCCATGGTTAAAACTGGCATCAGCGCGGCAATCAGTACGGTGGTGTTGGCGATAGTCATAAAGTCTCCTGTTGTGAGTTTGAACCATTCTAAGCAAGCGTTTGCGCTACTATCTGCCCACTTATTTTTTGGAGATCGTGTGTCCTTTTTTCCATCACTAATTCGCTGCAGAAGCGCAATGGCACTGGCTTTGTTATTGCCTTGCGCTGCTTGGGCCAAGCCACAACTGCAATGCACTTTTGAAGTGAATTCGGAAATACACCGCCGCGTCTTTGCGCTGGCGTCTGACCCTTATTCGGTTGAAGGTGTTCCGATTGGAAACCGTTTTCGATTCAAAGCGATTGTCTTGGGTGAAGGCGATCGCGTAGAGAGCGTTAATCTTTACGTTTACTACAACACCCGTCGCCAACCCATGATCATGCAACACACCCAGTTTCTTCAACCCAAAGTGTTTAGCGCTGCCTCTGAGGACGCCCTGACCGGCAAGGTCTCGGTCTACTCCCCCCTGCTCGGTAAAGAGTTGATGTACCGCTGTGCTTTGCAAGAGGTGTCGCAATGACCGCTTTCCTCATTTCTGGGCATCGCGTTGTTTTTGCCTTTATTTTGGGCCTCTGTGTCACCCACGCTTTTGCGCAAACAACAGCCGCGAACTCCACTGTGTCTTTAGTGGTCGTTGGCGACATCATGCTGGAAGACGGACCGAGCCAAGCCATGCGCAAAGGCAAGGACCCCTTTGCCGGTTTTGCTCAGCTGTTTAAAAATGCCGATATCCGCATTGGCAACTTGGAGTGTGTTGTCGCAACCATCGGCTCGCCCGAAGAAGACAAACCCAATGTGTTTCGCGTCTCACCCAAAAGCCTGAAATTTCTCAAGCGCCACTTCGACGCCGTGGGACTTGCCAACAACCACTCTGGCGATTTTGGGCCTCAGGCATTTGCGCAAATGCTCGGACTTCTTGGTAAAGAAGGCTTAGGTGTTTATGGCGGCGGCATGACCCTCGCCAAAGCCCATACCCCATGGATTGTTGAACGCAAAGGTTTGCGTGTGGCCATCTTGGGCTACGACGAGTTTCAACCCCGAACCTTTGAAGCGGATACCGACAAGCCTGGTGTGGCCTGGAGTGAAGACGCGCAAGTGGTGCGCGATATCAAAACCGCCCGCAGTCAATATAAAGCCGACGTGGTGATCCCCATCATGCACTGGGGTTGGGAGGACCCGATTGCCAACGAGCGCCAAAGAAAATTGGCGCGCCTCATGATTGACGCGGGCGCAGACGCTGTGATCGGTGGCCACCCGCACCAAGTGCAAGACACCGAAACCTACCAGGGCAAACCCATTTTTTACAGCTTAGGCAACTTTGTTTTTGACGGCTTTAGTGACCCCGTCAACAACATCGGCTGGGCCCTGCGCATGGAGCTGGACCGCAGCGGCGTTCGCAAAGTAGCAGTTCACATCGCAAAAATAGGGCCTGGTGGAATTCCAAAGCCTGCGGGATTGCGCTAAGCCTTGCAAGGAGAAAAAACCCGAGCAGTGCATCGGCTACAGATGCTTTGATTCAATCGGCCCTTCAATGTGGCCATGACATCGTCGCCCATCGCAAAGAAATTGTCTGCACCAATCGTTTCATAAGCGCCACTGCGACGCAGCATCTCCAGCGGCTCCTCTTTGACGTTAAAGAGATACAACGCGCCGCCCAGTGCGCAACGGCGCTGGGCTTCTTGGGCCAGCATGTGCGCGCCAGTGAGGTCCACAAAATTGATACCCGAGGCAACCAGCAAGACATGCGTATGTTGCGGATCGGTTTCATCGATGCGTTGCAAAGCTTCCTGAAGATGGTTGGCCGCTCCGAAAAAGATCGAGCCATTGATACGAACAATTTTGAGCTGTGGGCAATCCCCCAACCCCGTGTTGTCACTAAACGCAGGTGGCATTTGGCCAGGCACCGGTTTGACGTCATCTAGGCTGGGTTGCGAGGTTCGCTTGAGGTACATCAGCAAGGACAAAGCTACGCCAATGTAAATGGCAAATTCCAACTCGACCGTTACCGTTGCAAGAAGCGTGGCAAACAAAATAGCCGCCTCCGAACGACTAACGCGTAGGGCCTCACCAATGGCGTGAAAGTCAATTAAGCCCCAGGCCACCACAAACAAAATGCCTGCCATCGCAGCCACGGGCAGGTACTTAGCCAAAGGCGCCAAGAACAACATGATCAGCAATAAAAAGCCTGCGGAATACACAGCGGCCAAAGGCGTTTTGGCACCCGCGGCTAAGTTCAGGCCGCTGCGGTTAAAAGAGCCGCTGGATGCATAGCCCGAGAAAAAACTACCGGCCAAATTCGACAAACCTTGGCCTATGAACTCTTGGTTGCCATCAATGCGCTGCCCGCTTTTGAGCGCCATGGCGCGGGCGATGGACACGGCCTCGGTCAACGCCAAGAGCGCAACTGCGAAAGCAATAGGTGCCAATTGCTGCAAGGTACTTGCGCTTAAGTCGGGCATCGACAAGGGCGGCAAGCCAATCTGCAACGCGCCAATGCTAGTAATCCCGGTTAACTCTAAGCCCCATTGCGCGTTTAACCCAAAAGCCAGCACACTGCCACTGACCATGCCCACAATCATGTGCGGCACACGGGGCCACCAACGCTTAGCCGCTACACAACTCACCACAGTCAAAACGGCCACGGCCGTTATAAAAGGATTAATGTGACCAGCTTGTTCTACCAGTCCTTGTAAAACCTTGGCTACGGATGAGCCGCGAGGAATCGCGATGCCAAAAAAATTCTTCACCTGACTTGCAGCAATCAACAACGCAGCGCCCGCAGTAAAGCCGACCACCACCGTGTGGGATACAAAATTGACCAAGGACCCGAACCGCAACACCCCGAGCAGCAACTGAAACACGCCAACCAAGAAAGTCAGCGACAAGACCAGCTGCACATAAGTAGCGCTTCCAGCCTCCGCCAAAGGGCTCATCGTTGCAAACACCACAATTGAAATCGCCGTCGTCGGGCCTGAAACCAAATGCCACGACGAGCCCCACAAGGCAGCAACCACCGCAGGCAGCATCGCCGCATACAAACCATACTCCGGAGGCATTCCAGCAATTGTGGCAAAGGCCACCCCTTGAGGCACCAATATCAATCCGCCGGTCAGTCCCGCAATAAGGTCAGCGCGTGAGGTCGCGCGATTCACGCGCGGCCACCAACGCAAGAAGGGCAACCACGCGATCCAATCGAATTTCATGCTCAAATTTCTCCTAGGGATAAACCCGTAACCACATTGTGAAGAACGGTCGCAGATTGCCATTATTTTTCAATGGCCCTGTGGGCAGATCACCAATGAAAATTGCACCAAAAAGCACCATTTGCTGGCACCAGTCCAGTGCAGTTTACGCGGGTTAACTGGCACTATAAAGGCATTCAACTGGCTCTACTCCCAAACGAATGCAGCGTACAAACTTATAAGCTCATGCGGTTATGGTTGTGTGAGCAGGCGTAGCATGAGTTCCCGTACATTGGTACGCACTTTTTAATTGAAGGACCCCTATGAAAAAATCTGTGCTCCCCGTTCTTTCGAAGACTCTGGCCGGCTTGCTCGTGGCTGTGGGTATGGTCTCCGCTTTTGCGCAAGCAAAAAAGGAAGTGACCTTTGGCCACCAAGACATGTTGGTTCCCTTCCAGGCGGTTATTGATTCTGGTGAACTAGAAAAGGCCACCGGTTACAAGATCAACTGGCGCATGTTTGGCGGCGGCGGTGATGTCATCAAGGCGATGGCTTCCGGCGATGTCCAGATCGGACAAGTAGGCTCAAGCCCCTTGACTGCTGCTGTGACCCAAGGGCAAGACATCAAGCTGTTCTGGATTTTGGATGACATCGCTGATGCGGAAGCACTGATTGCACGCAACGGAAGCAACGTCAACTCCGTCAAGGACCTCAAAGGCAAAAAAGTAGCTACTCCGTTTGTTTCTACTGCACATTACCAGTTGATGGCAGCAATGCAACTTGATGGATTAACCGCCAAAGATGTGAACGTATTGAACTTGCGTCCCCCAGAAATTGCTGCCGCCTGGGAGCGTGGAGACATTGACGCCGCCTTTATTTGGGACCCTGTTCTCTCCAAGATCAAGGCCAACGGTAAAGCCATTGCAAGCTCTGGTTCGATCGGTCAAAAGGGGTACCCCACCTTTGACGGCATTGCTGTCAACTCCAAATGGGCTACCGAGCATGAAGCCTTTATGGTTGCCATGGTGAAAGCCTTGAACAAGGCAGACTCCGAGTACCGTAGCAACAAAGCTTCTTGGAACGCGAACACTGCGCAAGTCAAAGCTATTGCAAAGGTTACGAAGGCAGACGTCCAAATTGTTCCTGCGGCTATGGCGCTCTATGTTTTCCCGACTGCAGCTGAGCAACTCGGCCCCAAATGGCTCGGTGGTGGCGCAGCAACAGCAATGGCTAAAACAGCCGTATTTTTGAAAGAGCAAAACCGTATTCAAGAAGTGAAGGCAGACTACTCTGCTTTTGTAACTGACGCTTACGTTAAAAAAGCAATGGCTAAATAAGCCGACTGCTTTTTCAAGCCAATAAGGGGCGACTACTTTTTAGTTCGCCCCTTTTTTTATTTGACTACTTTTGATTTCTAAATGCCTACATTGAATATCAAGGACTTGACTTTGAATTACGCCGTCAAAGGCGGAACTTTACAAGCGCTTGCTCCTGTCAACATGACCATGCACGATGGGGATTTTGTCGTTGCCTTGGGTGCATCGGGTTGCGGGAAAACGACGCTGCTCAATTGCATTGCCGGTTTCTTACCGCCCTCTTCGGGGGAAATTTTGCTCGATGGCCAACCGGTTGTGGGGCCTGGCGCAGACCGTGGCGTGGTCTTTCAAAAGCACGCCTTGATGCCGTGGCTCAATGTGCTCGACAACGTAGCCCTTGGCTTGCGCTTAAACGGCGTTAACAGCGAAACACGCAACCGCATCGCCAAAGAAAAACTCGGCCTCGTGGGCTTGGAAGCCTATGCCGAACGCGCGGTGTACGAGCTCTCCGGCGGTATGCAACAGCGCGTAGGTATTGCCCGCGCTTTGGCCAGTGACCCCGCCGTGTTGCTCATGGACGAGCCCATGGGCGCATTGGATGCGTTTACCCGTGAAACGGTTCAAGAAATTTTGCTGCGCGCTTGGGCGCAGTCCAACAAGATGGTGTTCTTTATTACCCACTCGGTAGAAGAAGCTTTGTTTTTGGCCACGCGCTTGATTGTGATGAGCCCGAGCCCTGGTCGCATCACCCACACCTATGACAACGTTCCGTTTTCGCGTGAATTTTTATCCCACGGCGATGCGCGCAAAGTAAAGTCAGAACCCGAATTCATTCGCATGCGCGAAGAAGTCCTTGCCATCATTCACAACCGGGAGGCCGTCCATGTCTGATGCCAACACCACGACAAAACCAGCAGCACCGCTGAAAACCAGCGCGTTCAAAATTCCAGGTGAAGGGCCCAGCTCGGCCATCAGCATTGCCACGGTGTCCGTGATTTTGGTTTTATGGTTCGTCTCCACCAATTTAGGGTGGATCAAGCCCATGTTCTTACCGTCTCCGCAGGCGACGTACCAACAGTTTTACGAATACCTCAGCGGCACAGCCAACGATCGGCCTTTGTGGGAACACTTTGCTGCAAGTATGTTTCGCGTTTTTACGGCCTTTTTCTTAGCTTGTGCGATTGCAATCCCGCTGGGTATTGCAATGGGCATGTCGCGAATTTGGAAGGGCATTTTTGATCCTCCGATTGAGCTCTACCGCCCCTTGCCTCCCTTGGCGTATTTGCCTCTCATCATCATTTGGTTTGGAATTGACGAGTTACCCAAAATCTTACTGATTTTCTTGAGCTGTTTTGCGCCTTTGGCCATGGCCGCGCGCTCGGGCATGCGCAGCGCTTCACAAGAGCAAATGAACGCCGCTTATTCCATGGGCGCGTCTTACAGCCAAGTGATACGGCATGTTGTTCTGCCTGCCGCTATGCCTGAGATCTTGGTAGGCATGCGTGTCGCCGTTGGTTTTGGTTGGAGCACCTTGGTGGCCGCCGAAATGGTGGCCGCCAACGTCGGCCTGGGCCAAATGGTCTTGAACGCGTCTAACTTTTTGCGCACCGATATTGTCGTGATGGGCATCATCGTGATTGGTGTGGTTGCCTATATGTTTGACTTGCTGATGCGTTGGGTTGAGCAAAAACTCGTCCCCTGGAAAGGCAAGTCCTAAGGCAAGAAGCGGCTTGTCTTGATGGGCTGCGGGTGGCTTAGGCCAGCAACTGCAGTTTGCGCCGGGGCGTGCCTCGTGCGCGAGCCAGCGCATCCATCGCCAAGCCCAACGCCTTAATACCTTCTGAAATTTGCTCTGCAGCAATTGATGACAAACGCAATCGAAAGTAGGGACAGGGGTAGGGCGGGCTCATAAAAAACGCCTCGCCTGCTTCAATCAAAACTCCATGCTCACGCGCAATCAATGCCAGCTCCGCAGAGTCCACCCAGCCAGGCCCACGTACCCACACCGAAGCGCCACCTGAGGGAAGAGTAAATTCAAAATCAGGCAGGTACCTGGCTAAAGCCCGCGCCACCAAGGCCATGCGCTCTTGCATCGCGTGATTGACGCGCCGGGCGTGGGCGTCATGGTGGCCCAAGGAAAGAAACAGCGCAAACGTGTGCTGCAAAAACGCGCTGGGGTGGCGCACCATCGCGTGGCGCAACTCTCTCAGTTCTGCTATCAAGGCGCGGGGCGCCACGATGTAGCCGAGCCGCAAGGTCGGCGAGAGGCTTTTTGAGACCGAGCCCACATAGATCACACGGCCTATTTTGTCTAAGCTTTTAAGCGCAGGCATCGGATCGCCTTCGTACAGGTTTTCTGCTTCGTAGTCATCTTCAATCACCACAAAATTTTGGGCCTCGGCCTTTTTAAGCAACAGTTTGCGTCGCTCTAAGCTCAGCGTACTGGTCGTTGGGCTTTGGTGCGACGGCGTCACAAAAACGTAGTCCACCGCCGGCATGCGCTCCACCACCAAACCTTGTTCGTCCACCGCCACCGGAACACAACGCGGATGGCGCAAAGCAAAACTGTTGCGTGCGTGCGGGTGGCCTGGCTCTTCTAAGCCCACGCGCTGGGTCTCATCAAACAAGGCCTCGGCCAACAAGTAGTAAGCGTGCTGCGCCCCCACCGTGATGAGAATTTCTTCAGGCAAGGCGAATACCCCGCGCTTGGGCAACAAGCGCAGGCGTATTTGTTCTATCAACTCAGGCACGTCGCTGAGTTCAAAGTCAGGCGTCCAATGCGGCAAGTGCGACCGCGCCAAACTGTGGACGCAACACTCCCGAAATGCTTCCGAGGGAAACAACTGCGGGTCGTAGGTTCCGTACACAAATGGATAAACGTATTTGCGCCATTGGTCTGGCTTAGCCAGCGTGCGTTGGTCAACCAAGGAGCGAAGCACACGGGTGGACCAGTCTGGCGGCGCTTTGGATGCGTCCACTTGCGTGTGGGCTGGCTCCGTATCGCCCGCGGTATCTTTGGGTTGCGGCGCATGGGAGTTTTGCGTAACAAATACCCCGCTGCGGGGACGAGACTCGATAAAACCATCGTCCATCAACTGCGCATACGCTGCTGTCACCGTATTGCGGCTCAGGCCCAAAACTTTGGCCAATTCACGTGACGAGGGCAACAAAGCGCCAACAGGCAAGCGACCATCCAAAATCGCTTGGACCACAGACAAGCGCAGGCGCTGTTGCAAAGGCAGCGCAGGCTTGTCGGGCAAAGCAAACAGACTTTCCCATTGGGCGTCTTTGGTGCGGTGTAGGGTGCTCATGGTTCTGCGGAGTATATGCAGAGCCAGATAGTTAGGTCCAAGGTGGGTCCAATACAGGTCCAGTTCCCTTTTTTCCCAACGCCAACATGACCGCTGGCTTGACTGAAACCCCTGATCTGGCTCTACCAAACTGGCTCCAAAAACTCTATTCTGAAATGCTTAACTTTCTCATTGGAGCCGCCCTTGTCCCACGCACCCATTACCGAAGCTACCCTGGCCGCATTTAGCGACGCATGGAACCGCCATGACGTTGACGGACTCATGCAATTTATGAGTGATGACTGCGTCTTTATGACCGCAGGCGGCCCGGATGTGTGTGGTGCCCGCCACGTCGGCCCTGAGGCCGTTCGCAAAGCGTTTGCCGGCGCATGGGCTGCCTTGCCTGATGCCCATTGGAGCAACGGCGTGCACTTTGTTCAAGGTGACTTTGGCGTATCGCAATGGACCTTTACCGGAACCGCCGCCGACGGCAGCCGTGTAGAGACCGACGGCGTTGATATTTTTACCTTTAAGAATGGGAAAATTTCTGTGAAGAACGCGTTTCGCAAAGCGCGGCCCAACCTCCCTGCTTCCAAATAATTACCAAGGCACTTGGTCATGCTTACTTCTAGCCCACCGCCGTCCACGCGCTACGACCCCCAGTACGACCCCTTGGTTGCAAAAACGCCAGGGACAGGACGCGATTACGCGCCCACGTACTGGGTTGCTAGCGCAGGCCCAGCGCCACAGGACGACGGGCCGATTCAACACGACATCGATGTCGACGTCGCGATCATTGGGTCTGGGTCTACCGGCATGTCGACGGCGATGTATTTGGCGCAAGAGCATGGAATTACCGCTGTGGTTTTAGAAGCCAATCAAACTGCGTGGGGCTGCTCCAGCCGCAGCGGCGGCCAAGGGCAAAACGCCAGTGGGCGTTTAACGCGCTCGCAATGGATTGAGCGCTGGGGCATCGACACCGCCAAAAAACTCGACACCGAAATTCGAACCGGCTTTGAAAACTTCAAAGCCCTCACGCGTGAATTCCATTGCGATGCGTATGACGGCGGCCACCTCTACGTCGCCCACCGCCCTGAAAAAGTGGCTTACCTGAAAGAGCAAACCCGGGTTCGCCGCGATATCTTTGGCTACCAAGCCAAGATGCTCAGCAAAGAAGAGTTTCAGGAACAATTTTGCGATGAGCGCGATGCCCAAGGCGCCATGTGGGAGCCCGATGGCGTGGGCGTTCACCCGCTTAAATTCACGTTTGAGCTCATGCGCAAAGCGCGCTCCCTGGGTGTGAAAGTGCACCCGGCCAGCCCCGTGCAAGGTTGGCAAACGATTAACGGAATCCACCATTTGCAAACCCCCGGCGGCATCGTTCGCGCAAAGCGGGTGGCTGTTTGTACGGGCGGCTATACCGGGCAGCAAATGACGCCGCTGCTTAAAAATAAAATTCTGCCGATTCTTTCTAACTCGGTCGTGACTCGGCCGCTGACTGACGCTGAAATCAAAGCTACCAAGTTTCGGTCGCAAACGTTCATGACCGACACGCGCACGCTGCGTTTTTACTACCGGCTCTTGAACGACAACCGTTTGCAGTTGGGCAGCCGCAGCTCCATCACCGGCGCTGATGCAAGCGATCCGCAGCATTTAAAACTTTTAACCGACGCGATAGCGCGTAAGTTTCCGCCTTTGGCGGGGATTCAAATTGACTACTCATGGT
>SXSX01000105.1 GCA_005793295.1 Burkholderiales bacterium
GCCCAGACCAGCATGGACAACATGCAGGCCAGGTTGGCAAGGGGTCGGCTAAGTGGGGCGGAGGTAAACGACCGCACCCAGGCTCAACCAAAGCGGCTGTTGAGCTGGCGCATCAGGTGGCTGATGTCGGGGTCGTTAACCAATGCGGCAAGTTCATCGCTGGAAGCATCTGCCTGGTTTTTTACAGTAGGTGGCGACGTTGTGTTTGTTGATGGCGTTGCCAGCGTTACGGATTCCGGCGCGTCCAGTTGAATTTCTTCAGGGCGGCGCTCGATCGTGTTGGAAGCGGGAGATGTTTCAAAACTCATCACCACCAAACTCACAGCGGCGACCAAAATACCTAAGAACCCTAGAGCGATGAGCGCCCAAAAAAGGGCGAGCCACACCGATCCAGCAGCTGGGATTTGCATTTGCGCATAGCTCTGGCCTAACTCGGTTCCCCAAACCATCCAAGGCAGTTGTTTAAACCACGCCGTAGGTCCAGCCTCGAGGCTTAAAAGCAAACCAGAGACCAACAAGCAATACCAGTGAACCCAGTAGGCAGAGAGCAGTTTCTTAGACATGGGCAATTTCAATCAGAAAGGCTTTGGGGCCGCAGGAACTTTAAGCGCCAGTTGCGCAATCAAGTCACGTCGATAATTGCTGATTTTGAGATTGCGCTCTTCGGTGGCCTTGGCTTCTTGCATATCGGCCTGAACTTTGGCTTGTAATTGGTTAATGTCAGTGCCCATTTGCAGAATGAGGGTTTCCAACTCATATTTGCGAATCTTGAGGTCGTCAAGTTCAGCCAACGTTCGCGAGACGCGAAGCAATATATCTTGTGATTTATCCGCTTGGTCGAGCCGGCTAAAGAGTTCGCGAACGAGCTCGGCCGTCTCTGCTACTTTAGGAATTTGTGTTTTAGAAGGCGCTTGAGCCGTCAAATTTTCAGACGCGTAGGGTGCTTGTTCAGAAATATTCAAGCGGGCACCTTGGCGGCTAAAGTGGTACACGCCTGATGTATCGATGGATGGGGGCTGACCAGATGCTGCTGTCGCAGGTGCTTGCGATTCAGCGTTACTGTGAATCCAACCGACAGTGGGGTCAAATTTTTTCATATGGCGTCTCGATCAATAAATCAAATAGCTTTCTTGAACTTGCTAAAGAAGTTACCAAAAGACCGGGCTGGCTCCGCTTGCACAACGGTGTACGTTTGAAACTCTTTTTGGCGACTATGTTGTTCAAAAACAAAAGTATCCAATAATGTAGCACCCAATCCTGCGCGTTTTTTGCTATTCCAAATCGGCGTGACTTTATCGCCCACTTTCTTCAACTCGCGCGTTTCTTGAATTTCTGTCACCGCTTGGCCCAGCTCGTGGCCGATTTGCAAAAAGCTGTCTCTGCAGTGCTGGTTTTTCGCGTTAAAAATGTACTCTTGGCCAAAAATAGATTGAATATCCAAGAAAAAAGGCAAAGGGCTGGTGAGCGAAAACCGCACGGAGAAGTTGTTTTGCGTCAAGATGTCTTGGTAATCCTGTTCCCGGTGCAATCGGCTTGGAACAATCACCAACTTGGGCGCAAAGTCCCCGGGGGTGTTGAAAACGGCTTTAAAGCGGGAGACGAACTCAATGGAACTGCTGAGTTCAAGCTTAGACAACGACGTAGGAACAATGACGATGTCAAAGTCCAGCATCAAGGACGAGGGGAAAATATTGATCCAAGTGAGATCGGCGAATACGAAATCTGCGTCGCGTTGTGCAAGACGGATCGCTTGGCGCATTTTCAAAACTGCCAGTTGCGGATCACGTTCGGTCACCACATCACACACCGTCGGGCTTGCGCCTTCAATAGGGGCCCGAGTTAACCACGTACTAGAAGACGCTTGGTGGTCAAAGTCGACCAGTGCAACTTTGCGTTGGTGGTGGTGGGCAAAGTAGGCCGCTAAGTTAGCAGTCAAGGTACTTTTTCCAACGCCACCCTTTTGGCTTGTCACCAGAATTTTGATTGCGCTCATGTCGCTGTACTCTTTGAAAGGGGGAAGGTGACAATACGGCAATACGGGGAAATAGGCAAGTATTTTGATTACATTGGTGTAATTTGGCCCTATTTCGTAAGCATTCGCATCGCTTCTTCAAGTCCTTTGAGGGTCAGCGGGTACATTCGCTGCTGCATGAGTTGTTGGACCACGCTGATACTTTGGCGGTATTGCCAAACACCTTGAGGTTCAGGGTTGATCCAGGCAAATTTTGGAAAGGCGCTGGTGAGCCGCTGCAGCCACTCCGCGCCAGGCTCCTCATTGTTGTATTCAACACTGCCTCCGGGTTGCAAAATTTCATAGGGACTCATGGTGGCGTCCCCGACAAAAATGAGTTTGTAGTCTTTGTTGTATTTGCGAATGATGTCCCAGGTCGCAAACTTTTCAGCAAAACGCCGCCTGTTGTTTTTCCACATGAAGTCATACACACAGTTGTGGAAATAATAAAACTCGAGGTGTTTGAATTCAGTTTTGGTGGCGCTAAAGAGTTCCTCGACCCGCGCAATATGGTCGTCCATGGTTCCGCCCACGTCCATCATTAACAACACTTTGACGTTGTTATGGCGCTCGGGAATCATCTTGATGTCGAGATAACCCGCGTTGGCGGCGGTGCTGCGAATCGTGTCGTCTAAATCCAACTCAAAGTCATTGCCCTCGCGGGCAAATTTACGCAGCCTGCGCAAAGCGACTTTGATGTTGCGGGTACCGAGTTCTTGGGTGTCGTCGTAGTCTTTGTAGGCGCGCTGGTCCCAGACTTTGACCGCGCTGCGGTTGCGACTTTTGTCTTGCCCAATGCGTATGCCTTGCGGGTTGTGGCCGTAAGCACCAAAGGGCGAGGTGCCGCCGGTGCCAATCCATTTGCTGCCGCCTGCATGGCGTTCCTTTTGTTCTTCAAAGCGCTTTTTAAGCGTCTCCATCAACTCGTCCCAACCAAGTTTTTGAATTTTTGCGAGTTCTTCGGGGCTGAGTTGAAGCTCTAAATTTTTACGCAACCATTCCAGCGGGACTTCTTTGGTGAAGTCGGCGATCATTTCTACACCCTTGAAGAACGAAGCAAACGCACGGTCAAACTTATCGTAGTGTTTTTCGTCTTTGACTAACGCGGTACGGCTTAGGTAGTAGAAATCGTCAATCGCATAGCCGCTGGCTTCTTCGTCGCTGTCTGGTTCGGGCGTATTGGGCCCGACAACGCCTTTTTGCAGCGCTTCTAAAAGAGTCAGGTACTCTTTAACGGAGACCGGCAGTTTGGCGTCACGAAGGGTGAAAAAAAAGTCGAGCAACATAGCGTAAAAAGATCAACGGGGTTTGTTTAAAGCGTGCAGCAACTGCGCCCGAACTTCGGGCCACTCTCCAGAGCGAAGGCTGTACATCACCGTATCGCGAATCGTCCCATCGCGCCGCAGGGCGTGGCCGCGCAAAACGCCATCTTTTTTGGCGCCTAAACGCTCAATGGCCGCTTGCGAAGCGAAGTTAAAGTTGTCTGTTCTCCAACCGACCACATGGCAGCCCAGTGTTTCAAATGCGTGGGTCATTAACAGCAATTTACACGTGCTGTTCACGTGGCTGCGCTGGTGGCTTTGGGCATACCAGGTATATCCAATTTCAAGGCGCTTAATAGCGGGAACAATGTCGTGGTAACTGCTTGATCCAATCACTTTGCCACTGCTGTCTTCGATGACCGCAAAGGCAAAGCGATGACCCGCTTCGCGCATCGCCATGGCGTCTTCGATGTATTTGCGGGTGTCTTTTGGCTCGGGAACCGACGTAACGCGAATGTTCCATAACTCGCCGTCCGCCGCCGCCGCGCGAAGCCCCTCTTCGTGGGCGAACGCAAGAGGAACGAGGGAAACGCCGCGAGCGCTGAGCGTAGTAGGTTCTACAAAAGCCATGGAATCCTTTTATTCTTTCTCTTTGCGTGATTTTTGCCAGCGCCTTGCCCATTGCAAACCAAGTCCCCCGCCCAAGCCCACGAGCAAGATCGCAAAAATGCTCGCGTTTCCATAGCCTGGCGCAAACAGGTCGAGGCCAAGCAATCGACCGCCCCAAAACCCTGCCAAGGCACCGCCGACAAAGCCAATCGCATCAGACAGGCCTTCGGCCCACAGATTTTTTTTCATGGCGTATTGCCTCAACGGTTATTGCGTTGCATGAACATCAGTTTCTCAAAAAGCGAGAAGTCTTGTTCGTTTTTCAGCAGCGCACCCACTAGCGGAGGAATCGCCATTTTTTCGTCCTTGGATTGCAGAGTCTCTAAAGGGATATCTTCGGCAAGTAAAAGTTTGAGCCAATCCAAGAGCTCGCTGGTAGAGGGCTTTTTCTTAAGGCCTGGCAAATTACGAACCTCGTAAAAGGTTTTCATGGCCACGCTCAGCAGTTCTTTTTTGAGCCCGGGGAAATGCACGTCCACGATGTTTTGCATCGTGGGTGCATCGGGGAATTTAATGTAGTGAAAGAA
>SXSX01000106.1 GCA_005793295.1 Burkholderiales bacterium
CCCGAAACGATGATGGCCACCAGGCCACCACCGACTTCTTTTTTGCCAACGATGTTGACGTTGGCGGCTTTGACCATGGCGTCAGCGGCAGCAAAAGCAGCAACATAACCTTTGGTTTCAATCATTCCGATAGCTTGTGACATAAGAGTCTCCTTGAGGGGTTAAAAAAAGGGTTGAGGGAAGGGTGAGGGGGAAAAGTATGGATGCCATCAACGCATCGGTGTTGGGGTGTCGTAGTTGTCAAGGGAGGCGATGATGAGCGCATCGGCCACCACACGGGGGTGGGCTGGAGCGAACCACCAAGCCGCAGGTGCGCCGATAGTGATCATCACGCGTTCGCCGATGCCGCAACCCATGGGGTCATAGCAGACCACCACGTCTTTGGGGTAGTCCAGCTGCACTTCCAATAATGCGCCAGCGGGTAATTCGGGCAGTCGTTTGCTGGCCACGATACGGCCAATCACGGTTCCTGTTTTCATATTTTTACTCCTTGTTCAATGGTGATGCCACGCTTGCGCAGGGCTTCTTTGCCCAAGGGCGTCATGACCGCTTTGGGGTGGAGCCGAACGGTTTTCACGCTCAGCGGAAGAGTTTTAAGCAACTTCTCGCCAACCACACCCTTGAGTTCGGGTGCGTCGTCGGCAGCTTGGTGTGCATGCAGCTCACATTGATCGCCCTTGCACTCGCAGGCCTTGCCTGCCTTGCACGACGAACAGCAGACCGCCGGGTCGATGTCGGTGGTGGCGGCCACGGCTTTCACCGCCGCTTCGTCCACCCGCATGTCAAAACGAAGCAGGCCCGATTGCGCCGCTTGCAGCAGTGCCGGACTGGCGGCCAAACGCTTAAACAGCTCGGTCAGGGCGTGTGCCTGTGCCGCTGTGCCCACGCGCAAGGGCACCACCACGCCCTGAGGCCCAGTCGCTGATGCAGCGGCCTGTGCCGCAGTCGCCGGCTTGGCCGCGCCGATCTGCTTCCAGTACGCGTCTTTGACAGCGATCAGACCATCGCGAATTTGGTACACATCGGTGCCGTCCAACGTGGCCGTCTGGCCACCCGGCAGGGGCACACCCACCTTGTAGTTTTGAACCACGGTCTGGCCCAGCACGTTCATGTGCGAGTCCGAGAACTTGGGGCCAGTGGGGCTGGCAAAGCGTTCTTTCAAAAACGCAACGCAGGCTTCGCGGCCACGGAGCACGCGCGAGTCGGGCAAGGTCCACACCACATCGGGGGCAAAGCAAGCCACGATCGCCTCGGCATTCAAAGCGGCATAACCGGCTTCAAAGCGCTGCATCAGCGCGGTCACTGATGCCTTCGATGTGTCTGCGCCCGTGGCTTTGGCTCCCAAAGCCGTGCGCACCTGCGCCCGGATTTGTTGCCGCAAAGCGTCTGTGCTCACGCAGCACCTCCTGCATCGCGGATCACCGCCTCGGCCACCGCCGCGGCGGCTCGCACATCGGATGCGGTACCCGACAAGTACAAGCGACCAGCCGGACCCATGAAACGGCAATCCACCAACTTGACGTTGGCGGCTTTCTCGGCCTCGTTGGCCACTAGCAACGCATACGAGGACGTGGTCATCTCCATGATGTAGAGCGACTCGCCGGGCAAGAGCATACTGCCAGCCTTGCTGCGGTTGATCAAAAACGCGTGATAACCGTCGACCCGGTCAATCACTTTGGAGGCCAAAATTTCGGGCTTGAGCACGCTCTTCTCGCTCACGCCCATGGCATCCAACACAGCTGCACCCGCCGACTTGACCGACGAGGAAGACTGGCCGTGGAACTCCAAATAACCAAACTGTCGCTCAACCACCAAGTTGCCGGGTTTGACGTTGTCGTGCTTGAGCGCGATGTCGGTCAACCACTCGATGTCCATGCCGGGGGCCACTTCGATGACCATGGCGGCGTCGTTGTGGCGCGGCAGAAAACCTCGGGCGGTAGAGCCGAGCAAACACATGAGCTGTGGCTGCAAGCGGTCCAGAAAAATGTAACTGCGCAAAGTGGACATGAAGGGCTTTCAGCGAAGGTGTTCGAGTTCTTCCTGCACGATGCGCAGGACGGTGGCCTGGAGTTCAGGCGTGAGGGTGGACGTGGTGCCCGAAGCCGCTGACAAAGCGGCACCCGAAGCCATGGCCCCAGCCCAGCCGCCGGGCAGCGGAAAAGCCACGCGCTTCCAGTTGACCAATAACTCGGGGCCAACGTTGCAGTCGACCGAGCTTTTGCCGGCGTAGCCTGTGCCGATGGTGAAGGTGTAAGGCAAGCCGGTGTTGGCACCCGTACTGTCGTGCACGGTAGAGCCGTTGACGACCACACGGTAATAGTCCAGCGCCGCGCCCCAGACCACCGCCTGCTCGGCGCTGGCCGAATGAATGCCCGAAGTATGACCCGCACCGCTTTGTTGCAGCATGAGGCGCGCCACGCCAATGGCTTGGTCCATGTCTTGAACCACCACAGAGCCCAAAATGGGCGAGAGCTTTTCTTTCAGCAGCACATGACCGGCCTTCGGGTTGGCAATGGGGCACACCAAGGCTTGGCAATCCACGGGCACTTGCACGCCTGCGGCCTGCGCGATCTCGTGCGCCGGGCGGCCCACCACTTTGGCGTTGAACTTGCCACCAGGGAAGGCGTAATTCTGGATTTGCAGTGCTTCTGCGTCGGTGCACACATGCGCACCCTGGCGGGCCAGCGCTTGCTGCATCTGCGGCGCAATGCTGGCGTGCAGCATGAGCACCGAAGGGGCCGAGCAGGGGCTGCCGTGGTCGAAGTTTTTGGCGGCCAAAATGGTCTGCGCAGCCGCTTCGATGTCGGCGCTGGCGTCCACATAAATCGGCACATTGCCAGAGCCCACGCCAATGGCAGGGTTGCCCGAGCCATAGGCCGCACGCACCATGGGCGTGCCGCCAGTGGCCAAAATCACGTCGGTGCGGGCGTCGCGCATCAGCGCACCCGTGGCCTCGACCGTGGGGCGGGTCAGGATTTGCAGCGCATGGGCCGGGCCACCGGCTTTTTCAATGGCGGCTTGCAGCTCATTTGTCACGGCGGTGCAGCAAGCCAGCGCCACCGGGTGCGGCGAGATGACCAACGCGTTGCGCGTCATCAGGCACAAGATGGTTTTGAAAATGATGGTGGCCACTGGCGAGGTGGAGTTGGACAAGCCCACCACCACACCGGCGGGCCGGCCGATTTCGACGATGCGCAGCGCATCGTTGCGCCGCACGCCGCCCAACGCCACGTTGTCCCACGCGGTGGGAGTGAGGGTGCAGGCGATCTGGTTCTTGGCAATTTTGTCGGCCACCTTGCCAATGCGGCTTTCCCGTACCGCCCAGTCGGCATAAAACTCAGCGCGCGGCAACAAGGCGGCTGCCACCTGCTTTGCCACTTGCTTGGCTTGCTCGGGCGTCCAATAGACCAGCTCAGCAGCGGCTTGCCGAGCATTGGCCAGCAAATCGCGGGCTTCCTGCAAGGCGGCCAGGTCGTGATCGGTCAGATCGATGGAAGCGCTTGAATTCATGTCGAGAGAAGCTTTTCGTTCAACGATGTTGGGCCGCGTTAGCTACAGCATTCAGATCGACGCTTTCCAACGCGCTGAAGATGGCCTCCACCGCCTGCTGCTCACGCGGGTTCGCCGCTTGCATGCGGGTGGTGTCGAGCAGCTGGCGCATGACTGAAGGCTGACCGCCTGGCGCAGCACTGACACCGGGGCTCAAAGTGGGCACGAAGCTGCCACAGGTCATGCGCTGACCTGCGCGGTAGTGGGGCGCGTAGTCGAATACGGCGTAGTGCTGCGTGGCGCAGTTGTCCCACATGGCCATCGAGTCTTTTTCCCAACGGAAGCGCACCATGAACTCGGGTTTTTTGACCCATTCATAAAGCATGTTCAGCACAGCCTCCGACAAGTCCATGTGCATACCCAAAAAGCGCTTGGTCCAGATCGAATTGACGAACAAAATTTTGCGGCCGTTGTAGGGGTGCGTGATCACGGCCGGGTGCGTTACCGTGGGCGTGTTCTCGATCATCTTGCACTCTTGTGCACTGGCCTGCACCATCATGCCGCTCTTGGCTGAGGCACGCTGCGCCAAGCGCTCGTTGGCATTGATGCGGCGAAAGTGCCAAGGCAAATCGTGGTCAGCCTGCAGGCCTTCGAGCATCTGCTTCATACCGGGGTTGAGCGCGTCATACGCAGCCCCCGCGTGCATCCACATGGTGTCGCCGCCCGATGGGGGTAGATCGGTGATACGCAAGATGGAGACCATGTTGGGCTTCTTTCGGAAGGTCACGTCGGTATGCCAGCGGTCGGTCTCTGGCGCTTCGTGGCCTTGGTTCGAGATCAGCTGAATTTGCGGGTGGCCTTCGAGGTGCGGGAAGAACTCGTGCTTTTCCATTTCACCAAAGTTTTGGCCCAAGCGAATGTAAGACTCCGGCTTCAAGGCCTGCTTGCGAAAAAACACCACGCCGTATTGCCAGAGGGCCTGCTTGATTTCTTCGTAAACGTCTTCTGAGCGGGTGGTGTTCAGGTCGACGCCGCTGATCATGCCGCCAATCGTGGGGGTCATCGGATCTACCTGAATGTGACGAAATTCCATTTTTTTAATCTCCTTAATATGTCAGAGCAGCCCGGCTTATTGCCAGCTCAGCAAACGTTTCTCTAACCAGGTCATGGTGCGCACCACGGCCACGCCCAGCAGCGCTAACACCAACAGCAGCGCCATCACGCCATTGACTTCAAAAGTGGCACCCAGATAAGCCAGCGACTGACCCAAGCCCTTTTCAGAGGCGATGATCTCGGCCCCGATCACGCCCAACATGGCATAAATGAGGCCCAGACGCAGGCCCGAAAATATCACCGGCACCGCACCGGGCAAAGTGACCTGAAAGAAAGTGGTCACGGCGCTGGCGCCTAGCGTCTTGCAAAGCATGACGTGGTCCTGGCTAACGCCGCGAATGCCGGCCACCGTGCTGGAAAGCACAATGAAAAACGTGAGGCTGCAGCCCACTGCGATCTTGGAGCCCAGGCCCAATCCAAACCACAAAATGAACAAAGGGGCCAACGCAATACGGGGCATCACGTTCATGGCGTTGAGGTAGGGGTCGAGGAATTTTTCGACCCGCGGAAAAGCCACAAACATCAGCCCAACAGCCATGGCCGCGACGCTGCCAAGCGTGAAGGAAATCAAGGTGCCAGCCATGGTCCAACCCATGTCGGTCCAGAGCTTGCCGGTGGCGATGTTGTTCCACAGAAATTTGATGACGCCGCTGGGCTGTCCGACAAAGGTCGGATCAAGCCAGCGATTAACGGTAAGCCACTCGCCCAACGCCAGCACGATGGCGATGAAAACGAGGTGGGCTCCGCCCCAGCGAAAGGTTTCAGCCTTCATGTTTGCTCCAGCCAGATTCGAGGTGTGACCACAGTTGCGCATAAAGCGCGTGGAAATGGGAATCTTTTTGCAGCTCGCGAATAGAACGCGGGCGCGGCAAGTCAATGGCCACATCGGCCACGATACGGCCAGGGCGCGAGGTCATGACAATCACCCGATCAGACACAGCCACCGCTTCGGACAAATCGTGCGTGACAAACAGCACCGATTGCTGGTGCTGTTGGCACAATCGCAATAACAAATCTTCAAGTTGCAGCTTGGTTTGCGCATCGAGCGCACCAAAAGGCTCATCCATCAAAAGCAGGGGCGAACCCATAGAGAAGGTCCGCGCCAAGGCCACGCGCTGGCGCATGCCGTGCGACAAAGCTTTGGGCAAAGTGTTTTCAAAGCCCGCCAAACCCACCTCTTGCAGCATTGCGCGGGCGCGCTCTTGGGCTTGGGCACGCGGCACGCCGCGCACTTCCATGCCAAACATGGCGTTGCCTAAAGCGGTTTTCCAGGGCATCAAGCTGTCGCGGGCCAGCATGTAGCCGACCTGCGGATTGCCTTGAATCGGCGCTTGGCCACCCACCGTCAAACTGCCCTTGCCGGTGTGCGGCACCAGCCCGGCGGCCAAGTTCAGCAGCGTGGTTTTGCCACAACCGCTGGGGCCCACCAGAGAGACAAACTCACCTTGCCGAACGTGCAGCGAAACATCGGACAACACCTGGCTGGCGCCGTCAAAGCTTAAATGCACGCCATCGGCGGCGATGGCCAGGGTGGTAGCGCTCAATTGAGGTGCTCCGCTTATGCAAAGATCGTCGAGGGCTTAGCGCAGTTGCAAGATCTTGCTTGTATCCACTGGTTTGTCAATTTGTCCGGTCCGGCTCAGGTAATCAGCCGCTGCCTGTAAGGCTTTGACATCCAAGGAAAACCGAGCGCCACTGATGGAGTTGCGTAGCGAAGTTTCGACCGCTTCTAGCCCGGCAGGGCCTTCGATCTTGAAGGTGTCGTTGATGACTTTAAGTACCGCCGCAAAGTTTGCAGGGTTCTGTATGAAAGCTTCGGACTCGCGCATAGCCTTGGCAAACGCGGTCAGCGTAGCGCCCTTCTTTTGCGAAAAATCACCACGCACGGTCATCGGACCTGAAGCGCCGTTGAGTTGCAATATTTCCTTAGGTCCTTCGCCTTTGCGGGGGTCCACGATCACACGACACACCTTCATGGCTCCACAAAATCCGTCCATGGGTGCGAACAACATAAGCGCGTCAATCTGCTTGTTGGCAATGGCGGGCAAAGCGGTGTTAGGCGCGCCGACGGGCACGATGGTCACATCACTGGCAGACAAGCCTGCGCCTTTGAGCATGTCGAGTAATTGGAATTCAGCGCCCGAACCGCGCGCTGTTACGCCGATTTTTTTACCCTTGAGGTCAGCCATTACGGCGGGGTAACCTTTGGCCGCGTTAGGGGTTTCGGTGTGGGTACCGGCCATCAAAAAGAAGATGTTGTCACGCGCTGCATTTCCAATGATCTTCAGGTCTGCGCCTTTGTTTGCAGCCTGAATAACTACTTCAGCAGGGCCAAAGGCGATATCGATGTCGCCCGCCAACAGCGTCTGAATCCCCAATGGGCCTGCAGGAATGGTCTTGAGCTCGCACTTGAGGCCATTCTTTTCGCAGTAGCCGTTAGCAGCAGCGACACGAACAATGACGTTTCCCAAGCCCGGATAGTCTTGGATACGCAATGTTTCCGTTTGCGCCATAGCGTTGGCGCCCAAAATCAGGGCTAATGCACCAAGGGTACTTCTCAAGAAGGCAGGGGCAGAAAATGTCATGTCGTCTCCATCTGTGGTTTATTGGGGGTCAACCACTTGATTAGCATCAAGTTTGGTTGGACTGATTAGAAAGCTTAAGGAATTAGCGAATTGTTTCTAAGGTGACAATTTAAGGGAAAGCACTTAAAATTTAGTTCTGTTTACAGGTGACACCTCCCTTTTCAACATGGATTCCCCGAGCCTGCATTCCGTTGGACGAGCCTTCAAAAACATGGATGTAGAGGCCTTATCACAAACCTGGGCAGTGAACTCGGCATTGAACCAACGCTCAGCTCAGGCATTGCTGGGGATTGGCGTGCTGCGTCATTGGCAAGAGGGTCAAGTGGTGCTCAGCCGGGGGCAGTCCATCTCCACCGCACTGCTGCTTATGAAAGGGCGCTTGCGGGTCAGCGTGACGACCTCCGAAGGTGAAGAACAATTGCTGCGCTGGATGTTGCCGGGAGAAATTTCTGGCTTGAGCTCAGTGTTTGCAGAAACCACCTATCCGGCCGATCTGGTCTCGGCGACCCCCAGCCAGGTGCTGCACATCGAACGCGCTAACTTGCTCGATCTGATCACTCAGGACGCTTTGGTGGCGGTGGATCTTCTGCGCATTTTGGGCTTGCGCATCAACCAGTTGTTTGACACCTTGGCTGACCAGGGGATGCATACCTTGGAGCAGCGTGTGTGGGCCACTTTGGAGCGCCTCGCTACATTTAACAGCGTGCAAGTGGCCGACGGCGTGCAGCTGCGCGTAAGCCAATCGGACTTGGCACAAGCCGCGATGGCCTCACGCCAAAGGGTCAACCAGCAGCTGCGCCACTTTCAGGACAAGGGCCTGATCCGGCTAGGCTACCGCAATATCGTCTTGCTGCGGCCAGCTCGCCCGTGAAACTCTCAAGCGACCAAGCGGGCCATCGTTCATAAAGCCAATGCTGCGGTGTTTTTAACTTCTTCCATCACCGCGTAAGTGCGCGTCTCGCGCACACCGGGCAACTGCCACAACACGGTGCCCGCAAACGCGCGGTAAGCGGCCATGTCGGCCATGCGGGTTTTAAGCAGGTAGTCAAAGCCGCCGGCGACCATGTGGCACTCCATGATTTCGGCGCGTACTTGTACCGCCGCTTTAAACGCCTCGAACACATTGGGCGTGGTACGGTCGAGCAGGACTTCGACAAAAACCATCATCCCCGCACCCAATTTCAAGGGGTTTAAACGGGCTTCGTAGCCCAGAATAAAACCCTCTTTGCTTAAGCGCTGAACCCGCGCCAAAACAGCGGTGGGCGACAAAGCCACGGCCTGCGCCAATTTCAGGTTGGAGATGCGCCCGTCGTCTTGCAGACAGCGCAAAATTTTCAGGTCCGTTCGGTCTAAGTCGGCTTGAGAAGCGGTCATGTGTTGCATTATTCACTATTTAATACTGTTATTTTAGTGATTAATTAATCTTTAAACCATGGAACATAGTGCACCGTACTTAATTTGATTTTGAGAGTTCCACCATGACCGTAGCCCAACGCCTGCCCAGCCCCTACCGCACAGAAGCTGACATTGTTTCGCACCGGCTGCAGGCCTTGGCCAACGCCTTGGACTGGGCCGCAGCGGCGCAGGTAGCCGCCCCCTGGGTTCAGGCCGTGCGCGACAACCCGCCGCCGTTTTGGGCCATGGAGAGCCTGCTCAAGGAGTACCCCATTTCAAGTGCAGAGGGTTTGGCGCTGATGCGATTGGCCGAAGCGCTGCTGCGTATCCCTGATATGGACACCGCCATTGCTTTGACTGCGGACCAGTTGGGCCGGGCCGACTTTGCCGACGGCGGCGACCAAGTGTTGTCACGGCTCTCCAGCGCTGCGATTGCGCTGTCCAAACATTTTTTACCTGAAACCGCAACAGACGGGCCGCATAAAACCGGCCTCATAGGCAAACTCGGCGCCAAGACAGTGGTTGCAGCGACGCTGCGGGCTGTTCAATTACTGGGGCGGCAGTTTGTGCTGGGCCAAACCATGACTGAGGCCATGAAAGAAGCCGAAGCAGCGCGAAAAAAAGCCAGCAATACGCTCACGTTTTCTTACGACATGTTGGGTGAAGGCGCGCGTACCGAGCGTGACACGCAGCGCTATTTGCAAAGTTACCGCGACGCCATCGGCTTTATTGCACAACATAGCCAGGCTAGCGCAACACCAGAAAAAAATGACGGCATCAGCATCAAGCTCAGCGCTTTGCACCCGCGCTATGAAGACGCGCAAAGCCAGCGCGTGATGCGGGAGTTGGTACCACGCGTAGAAAGCTTGTGCGAGATGGCGGCGCAGGCCAATATCAACCTCACCATTGACGCAGAAGAAGTCGACCGGCTGGAGTTGTCTCTTGAAGTGTTTGAAGCCCTGGTGGCGTGGGTTGCAAAGCACTACCCAGAGTGGCGCGGCCTGGGTTTGGCGATGCAAGCCTACCAAACGCGGGCACTGGAATTGATAAACCATGTGGCACATCTTGGGCGCACCTACCGCGTGCGCTTGATGTGTCGTTTGGTCAAAGGGGCGTATTGGGATGCAGAGATCAAACGCGCCCAAGAGCTGGGCTTGGCGCATTACCCCGTTTTTACCCACAAGCACCACACCGACGTGTCTTACTTGGCCTGCGCCCGTGCGCTTTTGGCAGCAAGCGATGTGATTTTTCCGCAGTTCGCCACGCACAACGCCGCAACCATCGCAGCCCTCTTGCAGATGGGCGCAAAAAGCGCGGCGCCGTTTGAGTTGCAACGCCTGCACGGCATGGGTGAAGGCGTGTACCGCGAGGTGCTGAAGAACCCTCTGGTCGGGTGCCGCGTGTATGCGCCGGTGGGTGCCCATAAAGACTTGCTGGCCTATTTGGTTCGGCGCTTGTTGGAGAACGGGGCCAACTCCTCGTTTGTGCACCAATTGGCAGACGAATCCGTGGGAATGAAAGATTTACTGATTTCACCGCTGCGCCTCGAGCCCCATCCCTCGCTGCCTTTGCCAGACGACCTATTTGGCAAAGACGCAGGAGGCCGCTTAAACAGCGCGGGCCTCGACCTCACAGTGCCCAGCATGACAGCGCCTTTATGGACCGCATTTGAATCTCAACCGGTGCCCCACGTTGCACTAACCGAGCCCGCCCATGTGGGCCTTGCCTTTGCAGCAGCAAAGCAAAGCTTTCCCGCTTGGAATCACCTGGGTGTAATGGAGCGTTCACGCATCCTTCAAACGGCCGCCGACCAACTCCAAGCGCAAACGCCTGCAGCCTGCGCCCTCTTGGTTAAAGAGGCTTTCAAAACCTGGGGCGATGCCGTTGCAGAGGTGCGTGAAGCGGTAGACTTTTTGCGCTACTACGCCCTAGAAGCCGAGCGCATCATGCAGCCCCTGGCCATGCCGCAAGCGCTTGGGGCTGCGGTTTCTTCAAACTTCGCCTCGGGCATTTCTGCCTTCGGGATAACCGGAGAAACCAATACCCTGAGCCTGACAGGGCGTGGGGTTTGGGTGTGTATCAGTCCATGGAACTTTCCGCTGGCTATTTTTATGGGCCAAGTTGCTGCGGCACTCGCCACGGGCAACACAGTACTGGCCAAACCCGCTGAACAAACGCCCGGCGTTGCTGCTTTTGCGGTGCAACTGCTTCACGCCGCGGGCGTTCCCCAAGACGCCTTGCAACTCCTGCATGGGCCGGGTGAAACGATTGGCGCTGCGCTGGTCGCCCACCCTGGCGTGGCGGGCGTCGTTTTTACCGGCTCCACCTCCGTCGCCAAAACGATTTGCCGCGCACTCGCTGCCAAAGACGGGCCTATCGTCCCTTTGATTGCTGAAACCGGCGGCATCAACGCCATGCTGGTGGACTCTAGCGCTTTACCAGAGCAAGTGGTTGACGCGGTGGTGGTGAGTGCGTTTCGATCGGCCGGCCAACGCTGCTCGGCGCTGCGTTTATTGTGTGTGCACGAAGACATTGCCGATAGCGTGATTGAGATGCTCCAAGGCGCGGCCCAAGAGCTGCGCGTTGGCAACCCTGCCGAGCTGGCCACAGACCTCGGGCCGGTGATTGACGCGGAGGCCTTTGCCAACATCACCGCCCACATTAGCCACTTAAAGGCCAAGCACACACCGCTAATTACACCATCCACATCAAAGCCTGGGGCTGAGGTCGACTTTCCTTTTTTGATAGCGCCCCACGCTTTTGAGGTAGCGCACATCGCCGATGTCAATGCAGAAATTTTCGGTCCTGTTTTACAAATCGTGCGCTGGAGCGGCGACCCTTTGGCGGTGGTAGAGCAAGTCAACGCACTGGGATATGGCCTCACCCTAGGCATCCAAACCCGCATCGACACCCGCGCTCATGCGCTTGCCAACGCAGCGCACATCGGCAACGTGTATATCAACCGCAACATGATTGGCGCAGTGGTCGGGGTTCAAGCGTTTGGTGGCGAGGGCCAGAGCGGCACCGGCCCCAAAGCCGGCGGCCCCCACTACCTTTACCGCTTTTGCACGGAACGCACCGTGACAGTCAACACCACGGCGGCAGGTGGCAACGTGGGGCTTTTAGCTAAGGGTTTAACCTAGGATTGTCAAAGCAGAAAATTGGGAGTACGGTGAATTAAATCTTCTTATCCACACCAAGATCGGATCTCTGACATGGCACTCTCTCATTTCCCACGCTTACGATTTTTGTTGGTATTTTTAGTCGCCTTTTGTGGGATGGCGGTTGTCACAAATAGTTTTGCGCAAAACACCACCATCAAAGTTCTCGTCGGATTTCCCCCCGGAGGCGGCACAGATGCAATAGCGAGGATTTTGGCGGAGAAACTTAAAGACGCGCTTGGCACCCCTGTGATTGTGGAAAACAAAGCCGGCGCTGGTGGTCAACTCGCGGCGCAGGCCCTCAAGGCTGCTGCGCCAGACGGAAACACCCTGTTTCTTACCCACGACCACTCCGTCACCATCATCCCCTTGGTGATGAAAAATCCAGGCTTTGATCCTTCGAAAGATTTTGTTGCTGCCGCTGGCTTTGCCACCTTTGTCAATGCGCTTGCAGTTTCGGGTGGTACCCCCGCAAAATCGGTCAACGACTACGTTACTTGGGTTCGCAACCAAGGGAGCGGGAAAAGCACTGTTGGCGTACCCGCGCCGGCCTCCGTACCAGAATTCTTAGTTAAAGTCATTGGCCAAAAGTACGCTCTTGACTTGCAGGCTGCGCCCTACCGCGGCAGCGCACCCATGATGGGCGACATGCTTGGCAATCAAATCGCTGCCGGCATTGCCTCTATCCCTGATTTCATAGAAAACCACAAAGCTGGCAAAGTGCGTGTAATTGCGGTGATGGGAGGTGCGCGTCAGGCCGTGATGCCCGAGGTACCAACCTTTTCTGAACTCGGCTTAACGGGCTTTGAAGACGTTCCGTACTACGGTTTTTTTGCTCCAGCAGGAACGCCCAAAGCTGTTTTGGATCGCTTCTCTGACGCATTGGCCAAAGTACTTTTGCTTCCCGATGTAAAAAGCCAACTCACCGCCTTGGGATTGACTGTGGGCCACATGACCCCCGAACAACTCGCCCTCCGAGAACGCGCCTACGCTCAGGTATGGGCGCGTACCATCAAAGCCAGCGGCTTTCAAGCACAGTGAATTAAAAATCAATCTCCAGCGGCGTAGGCAGCTTGTCATCCAAATACAAGCTGTACTCATCCCACACGCCTTCGCCGTAGTGCTTGTCACACAGGGCTTCAATATCGCCTAGGGTGATGAATAAGGTGCTAAACATCACGTCGTAGAAAAATGGCTGCTCCGTTCCTGCGGCCTCGTCCACCTCCAAATGAAAGCCGTGAACCCACACGCGCTTGCCGGCGTATTTGGCTTCAAACGCCGCCTTGCGCTTTTGGAATTCGGCTTCTTCGTATTCGTCTTCTGACAATCGGCGCAGGTGGTAGGCGTTGCCGTGCAAGGGGTGGGCCGGGTCGAGCTGCATATCAATCATGTGCCACTCGCCAGACATCTGGTTGGCCACATTGGCCAATTGCTCCGGCGTGATATCACCTTCCCAGTGCACAACGTCGATGCAGTTCGATTGACCCACTTCACCGTCCCAGATACTGGCGCTGTGGCGCATGGTTTTTGTGTGCATTGCGGATTCCCTTTTGGCTTGGATGAAAACTCCTACCAGTCTACCCCCGACGCAGGCCAGATATTGCAAGTCGCAAAGCGTGAGCCGCAAGGTCTTTTCCTCCCCAAATTTTGTTAACCTGTCAGCTTTCCCATTGAACTCTCATCTACCGCCTATGTCTTCCAAACGCCCGCACATTGTGTTCATCATGGCCGACCAAATGGCCGCACCCCTGTTGCCCATGTACAACCCCGCGTCGGTAGTGAAGATGCCCCATTTGTCTGCCTTGGCCGCTGCCGGAGTCACCTTTGATTCAGCCTATTGCAACAGCCCTTTGTGCGCGCCCTCGCGGTTTAGCTTGGTCAGCGGTCAGCTGCCCTCGCAGATCGGTGGATTTGACAATGCGGCCGACTTTGCCGCCGACGTTCCCACCTACGCCCACTACCTTCGCAACCTAGGCTACCGAACCGCGCTGTCCGGACAAATGCATTTTTGTGGCCCCGACCAATTGCATGGGTATGAAGAACGCCTAACAAGCGACATTTACCCAGCAGACTATGGCTGGGCCGTGAATTGGGATGAACTTGAGGTCCGTCCGAGCTGGTACCACAACATGTCGTCCGTGCTCCAAGCCGGCCCTTCGGTACGAACCAATCAGCTCGACTTTGACGAAGAAGTTGTTTTCAAGGCACGCCAATACCTTTACGACCACGTTCGCAACACGCCCGAACAACCGTTTTGCCTCACGGTCTCGATGACCCATCCGCACGACCCCTACACCATCCCCGCCGAGTTTTGGAACCTGTACCAAGACAGCGATATTCCCATGCCGCGCAACCCCATCGCGCAGGCTGCGCAAGATGCACACTCCAAGCGCTTGCTCAAAGTGATAGACCTGTGGGACAAACCCGTAAGCGACGAAGCGATTCGCCGCGCACGCCGCGCCTACTTTGGCTCGTGCAGCTATGTCGACGCCAAAATTGGCGAAATTCTTAAAACTTTGGACGACTGCGGGCTGCGCGAGGACACCATCATCGTTTTCTCTGGTGACCACGGCGACATGCTGGGAGAACGCGGTCTTTGGTACAAGATGCACTGGTTTGAAATGGCAGCCCGCGTTCCATTGGTGGTCTGTGCGCCCGGGCGTTTTTCTCCCCACAAGGTGTCGCAAAGCGTATCCACCATTGACCTTTTGCCCACGTTTGTTGAGCTCGCCGGCGGCGCGGTTGACCCGCAATTGCACTTAGATGGCCGCTCGTTGATGGCACACCTTCAAGGCCTAGCAGACACGCCAGGCCACGACGAAGTCATTGGCGAATACATGGCCGAAGGCAGCAAAACGCCGCTGGTGATGATCCGACGCGGACCGTGGAAGTTCATTTACGGACAAGACGACGTCTGCATGCTGTTTAACTTAGACCAAGATCCCGACGAGTTAAACAACCTTGCCGAACAAGCCGCATACCAAGACACGGCTCGCGCCTTTCACGAAGAAGTTGCCAAGCGCTGGGATCTCCCCGCCCTGCACGCCCAAGCCCTAGCCAGCCAACGCCGGCGTCGCTTGGTTGGCAAAGCCTTGGCAACAGGCAAACTCACCTCCTGGGACCACCAGCCCTTCGTCGATGCCAGCCAACAGTACATGCGCAACCATAATGATCTTGACGACTTGGAGCGCAGGGCGCGGTTTCCGGTGGTGACTTAAATACTTGGTTTACTAAATAGGTGGCGTTTTTGGAATAGACTAACTTGCTACGCTGAGGCTGGGCACCCACAACAAACACATTAGCCATATTCAATTTCATGCCACTGATTTCCGCTTACATCATCGCCTTCAACGAAGCAGAAAAAGTACGCGCTGCCATTGAAAGCGTGCGTTGGGCTGATGAAATTGTGATGGTGGACTCTTGGAGCACCGACGGAACGGCTGAGCTGGCTGCCCAATTGGGTGCCAAGGTCGTACAAGTCACATTCCAAGGCTTTGGCAACCTGCGCAACCACGCCATCGCCGCTTGTTCCCACCCTTGGATTTTCAGCCTCGATGCCGACGAGCGGTGCACCCCAGAGGCCGCGCAAGAAATTCGCCGTATTACCCAAGACCCCAGCGCGCTGGACGCCTACCATACGCCAAGGCGTAACTTCTTCATGGGCCGCTGGATTCGGCATTCGGGTTGGTACCCCAATTACCGCCAACCCCAGCTTTTTCGCAAAGGGGCGATGTCTTACGACCTCCAGCCAGTTCACGAAGGCTATGTTTTACACAGCACCAAGCCCTTAGGACACATGCAAGCCGCCATTTGGCAGTTTCCGTTCAAGAACTTGGCCGAAGTGATGCACAAGGCCAACCGCTACTCCTCCTTAGGCGCTGAAAAAATTCAACACAAGAAAATAACCATGGGCTCAGCCCTGATGCACGGAGCCTGGTCATTTTTGAAGCACTACTTATTTAAGCGGGGGTTCTTGGACGGATGGGCTGGGTTTGTAATTGCCTTAGGCAATTTTGAAGGGACGTTTTACCGCTACGCCAAGGCACTTGAAATTCAAAAGGGCGATGAATGGCGACCCCCAACATGACCCCAAATATGCGCACGTCAAACCGTGCTCTGTACTTGCGGTTATTGAAGTACCTTCAACCGCACTGGAAGGTTTTTGCTACAGCAGTTTTTTGTATGGCTGCAACAGCAGCAACTGAGCCCGCATTTCCAGCGATCATGAAGTATCTGCTGGACAATGGTTTTCAAACCAAAGATCCGAAAATGGTTTGGCTTATTCCGATCAGTATCGTTTGCCTTTTTCTGATTCGCAGCATTTTTGTTTTTTGCACTGGCTACTTGATGATGTGGCTATCTAGCCGTTTGGTGACTGATTTAAGGCGCGACCTTTTTGCCAAATTGATTGTCCTTCCTTCAAGCTATTTTGAAGGCCAGTCCGCCGGGAAATTAATTTCTCAACTGGTTTATGACGTCAGCAACGTGACGGATGCTGCCACCAATGCGTTGATTTCAACAGTCCGCGAATCACTGACCGCTATCGCGCTTATTGGGTACTTACTTTATTTGGATTGGAAGTTAACCCTCATCACGCTTGCAATTGCACCAATCATTGCTTTGACGGTAAGCGCGTTCAGCAAAAGGATGCGTTCTGCAAGCCACCTAAGCTTGAATGCTATGCGCTTAATTTCGCATGCCATTGAGGAAACAGTTTCAGCACAAAAAGTTGTTAAAATTTTTAGTGGGCAGAAACAACAAATTCAACGATTTTTTGATGCCTCGGAGCAATTTCGAAGGGCGCAGATGCGAGAGGCTGTTCCTTCATCGGCGGTTACACCGATTACCCACATTGCTGCTTCTTTTGCGATCGCAGTAATCACTTACTTGGCATTAAGTCAATCGACGGGGCAAGCAGGTTCTTCAGCTGGTGGCTTTGTTTCCTTTATCACTGCAATGCTGTTATTGATTGCACCCATCAAACAGCTCACAAGCGTGAGCACAACGATTCAACGCGGACTCGCAGCAGCCGAAAGTATTTTTTCTCTATTGGACACAGTACCCGAACTTGACAATGGGCGAACACCCATCAGCCGGTTACAAGGTGCCATCCGGTTTGAAGCCGTTAGCTTTAAATATGCAGAGACAACACGTTTTGCTTTAGACAACATCACACTTAACTTCCCGGCTGGGCAAACGATTGCGCTTGTGGGAGGCTCTGGCGGAGGGAAGTCGACACTCGGTTCTCTCATACCAAGGTTTTACAATATTAGCTCTGGTCAAATATTATTTGACGAGATAAATATTGCTGATATTTCCTTGGTGGACCTGCGTGAAAACATTGCCCTGGTAAGTCAAGATGTCGTTTTATTCAACGACTCCATCGCTTCTAACATTGCTTACGGTGCTCTATCCACCCGGTCATTCAAAGAAATTGAAGATGCCGCAAAAGCTGCAAACGCTTTCGACTTCATCCAACTCCTACCTCAAGGGTTTGACACGCATGTAGGTGAAAATGGAGTTAAGTTATCTGGCGGCCAACGACAACGCATTGCGATTGCTAGGGCTATTTTGAAAGATGCGCCGATTCTCATTTTGGATGAAGCAACCTCTGCTTTAGACAATGATTCAGAGCGACAAGTTCAGGCGGCACTATCAAGATTAATGCAGGGTCGAACCACTCTTGTTATCGCTCATCGATTAAGCACCATTGAAAATGCGGATCAAATCGTGGTTTTACATGAGGGGCGTATTGTCGAGTTCGGCACCCATACTGAACTCCTCTCTAAGTCTGGCTATTATGCAAATCTCATAAAGCTTCAAATATGAAGATTCCAATACTCATGTACCACCAAATTGATGCGCCACCGCCACGTGGTACACCATTGCGGGGTTTGGTCGTTTCACCTCAGGCCTTTCAAAGACAAATGCTGCTCCTCAAGTGGATGGGCTACACCGGTCTTTCCATGCGTAATTTGGAGCCCTACCTTTGTGGAGAACGGCAAGGGAAAGTTGTTGGCATTACCTTTGATGATGGATACCAAAACAATCTGCAGTACGCGCTTCCAACTTTAAAAAAAATGGGCTTCTCAGCAACTTGTTATGCTGTGAGCAGCATGCTAGGAGGCCAAAATAGCTGGGATTTAGGCATAGGGGTTGCACAGAAACCTTTGATGACCAAAGATGATTTTTTAGAATGGTTAGCAGCTGGGATGGATATTGGCTCACACACGAGAACACACGCTGATCTGACAGCAATTAGTTTTCCATCTTTAGTGGAAGAGATACAAGGATCCAAAATTGAATTGGAGTCAGATCTAGGTTGCGAAGTAAGACATTTTTGTTATCCCTATGGCCGTTTTAATGATACGAGCCTAGATCAGGCAAGAAGTGCTGGCTATGTAACTGCAACTACAACACAGCGCGGGAGAGTTCATGTGGGAACAGACGCCCTAAAACTAAAGAGAATCATGGTCCCTAAAGCTACTACGCTCCCTTTGTTTTGGATGAAGACTGCTACCGCTTACGAAGACAAACGCGGATAAAAATGAATCTATACACAAGTAAAGACCAAAATTATTTTTCAAATGCGCGAACTGAAATCCAACCTTTTCTCCCTGAGAAAAACTGGGGAGCGGCTTCAGTATTAGAAATAGGTTGCGCCGAAGGGTTTACGCTGGCGTGGCTAAAAAAAATAGGCTACTGCTCTTGGAGCGCAGGGATTGATCCATACGTTAACGTTGATTTATTTCAGCGCGGTATTGATTATTTCTCGAATACGGATATTGAAAAAAACATTTCAGAAATCTCTATTGATGCGGTTGACCTCATCCTTTGTCTTGATGTACTAGAACACTTAGTGAATCCTTGGCAAACCCTGCAACTCCTCACTAAGTTTTTGAAGCCTGGGGGAAGGATAATCATTAGTCTGCCTAATGTAAGAAACTATCATGTAGTCGCTGATTTGGCAATTCGCGGTGAATTTAAGTACACTGAATCAGGCATCATGGATCAGACGCACTTAAGATTTTTTACAAAAGCTTCCGCTATCACCATGATTGAGGGGGCAGAGTTGAAAGTCATTGAATGTCGAGCAACTGAATCAGACCGATGGCAAAAAAAATTAATGAAATTTCTAGGGCTTGAGGAATTGACTGCAAAGCAATTTATATTTGTCGCCGAACACTTTTGAATCATATTTATGCCACAGTACCCAATTGTTCTTTACTGCAAAAGCTATAAAAGAGACCTCAAGCGAACCAAGCGACTAGTCTTATCTATAGATAAGTACAACACTGAAAATATTCCATTTTATATTTCTGTACCAAAAGCTGACTTGCCGCTTTTTTTTATTGAATTAGACGGCACTACGGCTAAATTAATCAGCGATGAAGAGATCATTGAAAAAAATCCGCATATCAGTCAAGAAAAAGTCGATCTTTTGCATGGCAATTTTTCTCAGCAAATAGTCAAATCAGAGTTTTGGCGCCTCAATTTATCAGAAACATATTTATGCCTTGATTCAGATTCTGTATTTATTCGTCCATTTACCACTGAACTTTTTCTTTCATCTGACTCAACCCCCTACACCGTGATTGACGAAGGAAGAGAAATCCTCGATATTGCACTTTACTCTAGGAAAATATCTGTATTGGATAATTTTTACCGAGAGTCGAAACAGTTTCAAAAAATCTTTGACCGAATTGGTCGATGCTACAGTTTTGGCCCTAATCCATTAATTTGGAGCCGGTTGGTATGGCAAAGTCTCGAAAGAGAATACCTATTACCAAATGGTCTCAGTTTTTATGATGCTGTTTTAAGTGCCCCAATAGACGCCAACTGGTATGGAGAGGCATTATTAAAGTACAAAGCTATACCACTATTGCCATGCCAGCCACTATTTAAGGTCTACCACTACGCATGGCAAATGGATCGTGACAATCGCGCAAATATCAGATTGCCTGAGCTTGCCAAACTATATGCTGGAGTTATATATCAGTCAACATGGGAGCGCGAACTCGATTGGCCGAGTGAGCAAGGAAACTGGTCTTCTCGCTTAGCTAGGCGCTTACGACGCCGACTAGGTCGAATTTAATTGACTCACCTTTTTTGATTGAAGCAACATAGTAAAAGCATAAGCCAAGACAAAACCTTGCATTTCAAACATGTGATCTCTAAATACAGAATCAAAAAACGCTCTAACGATCCAAAATACCGAGATCGATAATAAAACAACGCCCCACACATTTAATTCGCCATCGGAATTTCTAATGTTTTTAAATCCAATTTTTGAGAAGTTTATAAGTACAAACAGATAAAGCCCTGCTCCAACCCACCCAATTGCCAAGGCAGTGTCTATCCATCCATTGTGCGCATGGGCCATATCAATCATGGGTTCGGGGCATTCTTGTCTCAGCAATTTTTTATAGGCCTGCCGTGAGCCATCTATGCCCCACGGATTTTTCGATACAAGCTCCACCCCGGAGCGAAAAAGGATAACTCGAGATCCATCACCATTGTTAACGCTTTGAATAATGCGCTCAGACTCCTTGCCCGTTCCGTATTTTTCAACAATTCTTTGCTCGACACTTTCAGTCCCAAAGCATTGAACTTGCAGTGCATTTCCCAACAAACCAGAAGTCATGCTTGACTCCATATTTCGCCAGCGAGAATCCGTTTTAGCTGCTAAACCAAATACAAGCAGCGACACAATTACCAAGCTTCCAAACAATATGAGTATCTGTTTTTTTTGGGTTTCGCGTTGCGACCAGTAAGCTACAAGAAATACTAGGCAAATTCCGAATATGCTAAATGCCAACCCTCCTCGCGACCGTGCAAGTGCCGTGCTCGATAAACAAGCGAGAATAAGAAATATAGCAATCAATTTAGATGGTTTTTTGCAAGCCACTAAACTTGCAGCAAGCAATATGACTGCTTGTCCTGCCGCATAACCCAAGTCAGCATGGTGCGTCTCCCTACCCCATCCCTGAACGAGCGTCGATGTCTGCAAGGATTGAAAGACAAGAATGCAAAGATGGATCAATATTGTTATGCAGCTCAAAGAACCAAGCTGAAGACTGCTTCCTATTCGATACGGCGCCAGCAACTGGGCTGCCCCAGCCCCACACACTGCGGCAAGCAAGCCCATTCCCCACTGTTTACCCAGACTTTCCCAGGCAACAGCGGAGTCTTGTGAAATGAATGGGAAAACAAGAAGATAAGCGGCCCAAATTAATACAGGCACGGGCAACTGAGGAAATGAACGTATTTTGAAAAAATGCCAAGTCAGAGCCACCAACGCAATCAATAAAGAAAGTGATCGTAATGCAATGGTTCCTGACATCGGCAACACGGCAATGTAAGTTGCGCAGCTAAATGTGATCCAAAAAATAGAATCGCGATATGTAAATGTCTTCAACATGCTTGCATCCTATTTATTTTTCGTTTCCATAAAAACTTTTTGATGAGGCTTTTCGGCGCATCCTGTTTCAAGGCGTTGACTCGTAATAAGTAGCGCTCATTAAGTTCTAATGTCCACTGATTCTTTCGTTTAATTTTAAGCTGTGAATCTATCGCCACAAAATTACCCAGTCGTGAGTGTTCAAACCGGGCATCCGGATGTTTCATCTGCAACAACTTTTTATTCTCTTTAATTAGTTTTCGCGCTTCCTGGCTACCCTGAAACGTCGCGCTGCCCACATGAAGAACAAACACATCCTCCGTAATCATCTGTTCATAGCCCGCATTTCTTAAGCGCAAACTGAAATCGAAATCTTCGTAGTAACCCAAACCAAATGCGGGATCAAGACCCTCTAGCTCAAGCCAGACATCATGACGTATTGCGATGCAAAAAAAGTCGCACCGGTACGTGGGAATCAAATGCCGGCATGGGTTGGTGTTGAGCCACTGCCCAATTTCCAGCCATTCTGACGGGGTGGCCTCTGGCTTCCAAAGCCGTTGACCATTTCCAGCTGCATTGGTCACAGGACCAAGCATCGCCACATTAACTGGGGCCTCCTTGATAACTCGCTTTAAAGCATCTAGGGTGTATTCAGGAAAAACTGTATCGTTATTTACAAGCAGTATCCATTGACCTCGCGCGTGGGATACGCCCCAGTTCATCCCTCCAGCGAAACCACGGTTGCTATCGCTCAATAAGCACCGAATTGATGTATATGCAGCACACCAATCTGCCGTCTTTTCGGCAGAACCATCCGAGGAGCCGTTATCAACAACCAGTATTTCAATGTCTTTATCTCCGAACCAAGGCCGCAAAGATTCCAGGCATGCTTTGCTAGTTACCTCAAAGTTTCGAAAACCGAGGACTACCAGCGAAAGCAACGGTCGTGTCATAGAAAACTCAGCATCCTGTTAACGGTTTTGTTGGTGGTGTATGGGCTAGTCCGAAAATTATCATTTAGATTATTGTTAGCCCATTTTTCATAAAGGGCCAACAAAGCGCTCGCAAGTTGATTAGTCATTTCTAACGAAGGGGTTTCTTTCTCTGAAGCTTGCAATACTTCATGGCCCTCTTTCGCAAGCAGTGACTCCATTTGTGGATTGCGATAAACCAGCGCCAATATAGGCCGCTGCATCCACAAATATTCATACATTTTAGAGGGGATGTATTCTGTGCATATCGGCTCATTGCCGTGCAGCAGCAGGAGCACATCCATAGAACGCATTAACTTCAAGATTTGATCCCGTCCGCTCAATCCCAGTACCGGGTCTGCCTCAATACGCCCAAAATGCTTCACATAGTCACGGATATTTGAGATTTCGAGGTGCGCCTTAGAACCCGCATCTAAGGGTCCGCCATAAACGTGAAGCTCCATAAGTTCAAAAACTTCAGGTTGATTATTTTGAATTTGCTCCATTGCAGCCAACATCGGTAATAAATTACGGGTGGTGGACAAGGCACCAAAATGACCAATTCGCATTTTTTCGGTTGGTCTGTATTCAGGCATCACCTTAAAAGGAGAATCTATCCCTGGCAAAACCACATGGCCTCTTTCTCCCAATTGCGGGTGGCGTCGTTTAGCACTAGCAAGTGCTTGATCCGTGAACCAAATCGCGGTATCTGCGTGCGTACAAATGATTTGCTCAATACGGGCTTGCATGCGTTCTTGCGATGTGTCAGGCGTTTTACCAGGCATCACCAAGGGGTCGTGTACCTCGGCCAACCAACGAATCCCTAAATGTTTTTGTAACACCTGCGCTGCCACGTGGGCCGCGAACGCACCACCTGTCGAGTAAATCAGATCAAAGTCGCGATGACGCGCAAGCCATCGGCCTTTGATGTACGCACTTATCCACCACGACCAAGAACTCTCGACTGGGCGCACGAGTTTTTCTACCAGCATGAATGGCAACAGCGGCAACGAAAGAATTACCATCACAAAGCGGTATACAAGCGCGGATGAGATGTGCTTACGCAGCACATGGCGTAGCTCAAAGCGTATTCCCGCAGGCCCCAGAGGCCACAGACGGTAATGTTCGTATTGTGTATCTTGTCGTCCAGAAACTCCACTGAGCACCACCAATTCAATGCCTGCTGCTTCTAGGTGCGGCAGTTTGTCGGTAATCGTTTGGCTGGCTGCACGGCCATCCATATTGAAAGCGTGGGACAGCACCAACCACCGCTGCGTGTATGTCTTCGTAATCGCTTGGGCGATCCCCTCGTAGTCAGCGGCCGCTTTGACCCACGTGTGATCTCCGGCAAACGCAGCGGCATTTTTCGAAAGCTTTTCCGAAAAATTAGTATCGTTTTGAATACGGCCAATCGCTGAAGCGAGCACCTCCACATCCTTTGGGTCTTGCAACAGCAGTGCATTCACGCCATCTGTCAAGTCTTGTGCAATTCCGCTGTAGGGCGCATCACTGACCACTACCGGCAAGCCATGGGCCATAGCCTCTAGAACCACCATGCCGTAGGAATCTTCCAGCGTGGGGTGAACCAGAACATCAGCGGCTTGGTACGCTGACTCCATATCGGTCAAACTTCCCAGAAAATGCACCCGCTGCGCAACACCTGCAAGGTGCGCCAAACGCTGCATGGCTTGCGCTCCTTGCGCGTTCCCCACAACAGCAAGATGCGTGTGTTCTGGCAGCTTGGCTAAAGCACTGAGAAGCGCAGGAAGGCCTTTTTTGACAAAGTCATTGCCTACAAACAAAAGCAAAAAAGCTTCTTGCGGTAAACCGTGTTGATTGCGAGCGGCAAATCGAAGGGCATCGGTCGCCCTACCCGGAGCTTGCGCAGCCCCAGGCGTCACCACGCCCAGCATAGGTGCGGCTTCAGGGTAAGTGGCTTGGAGAACCTCTTTCAACGCCGGAGAGGCACACACTATTTGCTTTTTTATCGCAAAGGCATAGCGGCGCTTCTCTAGCCAAAGGTAAGCCAGCAATCGCAGACTGCTTGCGACTTTGAGCCAACGCAGGGCTAGTGCCACGCCTTCTTTATCTTTGAATAAGGTGTATTTGATGGGCAGTACGTGCACCGTTTGCACGTTGCCATGCCACGTATTTTCATGCGAGTGAACGATATCAAAACCAGACCGCGTCGCACGCCATGTGGCCCACGCAAAATACAGTTGGTTGATCCAGCGCGGACGCTGCATCGGTAAGGCAACGCGGTGGTAAACGACGCCTGGGTAAGCGTGATTCGCTGTTTGGGAAAAAACATGCACTTCATGCCGCGCTGCCAGCTCCTCCACCACTGCGATCGAGTACCGCTCTGCCCCACCGCCGGTGACAGAAAAGTTACGGCTCAAAACAGCAATTCGCAAGCGTCTTGGCTCGGTCGATGGCGGAAGATTGGATGGGTCGAATGCGGTCTGCAAGGGCATAAGTGCAAGTATCGCACCAAGGCTTAGGGTGATGAAACTGACTCTTACTCCATTGCATCACTGCACTGCGAGACAATACGCACCACTTCAACAGAAAGCCGACCCACCATGCTCGATATTCGCGCTCCTTTGCAAGCCCACATTGCCCAATGCGTCGTGCAGCCCGGTGATGTTGTTATTGCGGGCCAATTGCTGATGGTCTTAGAGGCGATGAAGATGGAACACGAAATTACCGCGCCTATGGATGGCGAGATTCGTGCGCTGCATTTTTCTGAGGGCGAGACTGTGGGAGAAAACGATGTCTTGGTGACTATGCAGCGAAGTAACTCCTTTGCTAAGTCTGCTTTGAAAAATGAACCTGCCTCCACCGCTTCCACGCTTCGCGCCGACCTCAAACGTCTTCAAGCCCGACTTGAACACACGCTAGACGTTAACCGCCCCGAAGCGGTTGCCAAACGCCACGCGCTTGGGCTTCGCACTGCGCGAGAAAATATTGCTGACCTGTGCGACGCAGACAGTTTTTCCGAATACGGCGCGCTGGCGGTTGCTGCGCAACGCCAACGCCGAACGGCCGACGATTTGGTTCGCAATACCCCAGCCGATGGGATGGTGACAGGGATTGGCAGCATTCACGGCCAACGCTGCGCCATTCTTGCCTATGACGCCACGGTTTTGGCAGGCACGCAAGGCATGCGCAACCACCAAAAAACCGACCGACTATTAGGCCTAGCGCTAGAGCACCAATTGCCGGTGGTACTTTTTGCCGAAGGCGGAGGCGGTCGCCCGGGCGATGTCGATATGCCCATTGTGGCGGGCTTGCATGTCACAACCTTTGCCAGTTTTGCCAAACTCAACGGCCAGGTTCCGGTCATCGGCATCACCACCGGGCGCTGCTTTGCCGGCAATGCGGCGCTTTTGGGGTGTTGCGATGTCATCATCGCCACGCGCTCCAGCAACATTGGAATGGGCGGCCCGGCCATGGTCGAAGGCGGAGGCTTGGGCGTTTTCAAGCCAGAGGACATTGGCCCGAGCCCGGTGCAACACGCCAACGGCGTCATCGACATCTTGGTGGAAGACGAAGCGCAGGCAGTTGCAGCAGCCAAAAAATACCTCGCTTTTTTTCATAGTGGCGCGTCTCAATGGCATGCTCCAGACGCAGAACTCCTGCGCAACGCAGTACCCGAGAACCGCTTACGGGTGTACGACAGTCTTGCGGCTGTACACGCTTTGGCCGATACCGACAGCGTCTTAAGTCTGCGCACTGGTTTTGGCATTGGGATTCACACCGCATTGGCGCGGATCGAAGGCCGCGCGGTGGGCATTCTCGCCAACAACCCTCAGCACTTGGGCGGGGCCATTGATGCTGACGCCGCCGACAAGGCCAGCCGCTTTTTGCAACTCTGTAACGCCCATGGCCTGCCTTTGGTGAGCCTGGTCGATACGCCGGGCTTTATGGTGGGCCCTGACACCGAGGCGACCGCGCAGGTGCGCCACGTCAGCCGCATGTTTATTGCAGCCGCCCATTTGCGCGTTCCTTTTTTAAGCGTCGTTTTACGCAAAGGGTATGGCTTGGGCGCGATGGCCATGACAGCGGGCGGATTCCACGCGCCACTGTGTACCGTGGCTTGGCCCAGTGCGGAGTTTGGGGCCATGGGCTTGGAAGGTGCCGTACGTTTGGGTTACAAAAAAGAGCTGGAAGCGCTTCCCGAGGGCCCACAACGCGATGCGCTGTTTGCCCAACTCCTGGCCCAGCACATTGAAAACGGCAGCGCCATTGCGATGGCGACTACGCTGGAGATTGACGCGGTGATTGACCCTGCTCAAACCCGCAAGTGGTTAGTACAGGGGCTCGCCTCAGGACGGCTCAAAGAGCTGCGCGGCGCCAGCATCGATAGCTGGTAATACTTAGACGCAGCTGTTACCTTTGGGTTGTGAGCCAACGCTCCAAACGTGCCACTCCATCTGTCAATCGCGCAAGGTCTTTAGATGCGAAACACCAGCGCAACCATGCCGCTGATTCTGGAGCAAACGCACTGCCTGGGGCCAAGCCCAGCCCCGCTTCAGTGACCAAGCGCTTGGCAGTGGCTAGCGAATCGGTATGGCCAGGGAGTTGAAAAAAAGCATACATCCCTCCCTTAGGGTTGGCTACTTGAACGCCCGGTAAGGTTTGCAGCGCGGGAATTAAGGTGTCGCGGCACGCTTTGAGGTGTTGGACCAAACGTGGTGTGACCTCTTCTCGGCGCTCTAAAGCCACGATGCCTGCGCGTTGGGTGAACACGCTGGCACACGAGGTGTTGAATTCAATGAGCTTGCCCATGGCTGCTTCCATGCTTGGCGGCATCACCAACCAACCCAAGCGCCAGCCTGTCATCAAATAGCTTTTTGAAAAACTATGTACCACCACCAAGCGGTCCTCGGGCGCTGCAAGGTCTAAGAAACTCGGAGCACAGCCGTTGCGGGTCGGCTCGTAATACAGGTTTTCATACACCTCGTCGGCCAAAATCCACGTCCCTGTTGTGCGGCAGTGTTGAAGAATGGCAGTTTGTTCTTCCCGGCTGAGTGTCCAACAGGTGGGGTTGTTGGGCGCGTTAACGATCAACAATTTGGTATGGGCTGAGATCTGAGATAACAGCTTAGGCAGGTCCAGTGTCCAAGCTCCCGCCTCACCCGCCAAACTGCTTTGCGTCTGCGCCGTCAAGGCAACGGTCCTCAGTTGTGCGCCCATGATCACAGCCTGCGCCGTCAGGTTGGGCCACACCGGCGTGACCGCCACCACTTCGTCACCCGCATCCACCAGCGCTTGCACCGCGAGCATCAAGGCATTCACGCCGCCGGCTGTCACTGCAATCCTCTGGGCTTGAATAGGGGCGTGGCCTTCAGGCGCTGTGTGCTTTTGGGTCATCGCTTGCGCAATCGCTTCGCGCAGCTCAGGAAGGCCCAGGTTGTGGGCGTAAAACGTTTCGCCCCGCTGCAAGGAATCTATCGCCGCTTGGCGAATGAAGTCAGGTGTGACTTCATCGCTTTCCCCAAACCAAAAAGCCAATACGTCTCTGCGCCCTAAACCGGCGTTGGCGACTTCCCGTATCTTGGATTCTTCAAGATTAAGGATGGCGCGACGCATAGACCCCGTCAATCTAATTTAGCGCCAGAGGCTTTGACAACCTTAGACCACTTGGCCAATTCTCCTTTGATAAAGCCATCAAACTGCGCTCCGGCCAAGTTCGGGAATTCTGCACCTTGGCTGGCCCAGGTTGCTTTGGCCTCGTCGGTCAGGCAGGCGCGGCGAATTTCTTCAGTGGCCCGCGTTTGGGCATCAAGGGGTGTGGCCTTAGGTGCCCATATGCCATACCAGGTACTTACGGTGTAGTCAGGCAAGCCCAGTTCGGCTGAACAAGGCACATCAGGAAACGCCGCGTTGCGTTTGGCGCCTGACACCATCAAAGCCTTGATTCGGCCGCCTTTGATATGGGCAGCGGATGACCCCAGGCCATCGAACATCATGTCTACATTACCCGCAATTAAATCTTGCAAGGCGGGGCCTGCGCCGCGGTAGGGAATGTGGGTGATGAAAGTTTTCGTTTGAAGCTTGAACAATTCGCCAGCCAAATGGTGCGAGGTTCCGCCGCCGGCAGATCCATAATTGAGTTTGCCGGGGTTTTTACGAACAAAGTCGAGGAACTCTTTGAAGTTGTTCACTGGAACTTTTTTGGGATTCACCACCAAAATTTGAGGGACGCTGGCCACCAAAATCAGGGGCGAAAAATCACGCTCAATGTCGTAATCGAGCTTGGGATACATATACGGTGCAATCGTGTGGTGTACCGCGCCCATGAACAATGTGTAACCGTCTGGTGCTGCCTTAGCGGCAATGCCTGCGCCCAAGGTTCCTCCTGCGCCACCCTTGTTGTCAATAATGAGCTGCTTTTCTGTCAGCCGCGCAAACTGCGCTGCCATAGGACGGGCAAAGGCGTCCGTGCCGCCGCCCGCAGGAAACGGAACCACCATGGTGACCGGCTTGGCTGGCCATGAGGCTTGTGCAAAGCTCGGAAGTGTCAGGCCAGTTGCGCCTGCTGCAGCCCATTGCAGCAGGCTGCGCCGCTGAAGCAAATTTTTGGAATTCAACATAAGAAGTCTCTCCTCTTTATAAGATTGTGAACTGCCAGTCGCCTACGGGGATAAGGCGCTGCGCGTGCATCGTACCGCTATTTTTAATAGCCGTTGCTCAAGTTGTTCGCTTCTCTTGGATAATTGGTATCAGCGACCAATGGCGAGTTTGCTTTCGTTGGAATACCGAGGGCGCTTTTGATGTTGAAATTGTGGATTACCACTAAAGGAATTGAAATGAGACAGGTAGCTGCCGTCACCCCTGGTGAAATGCTTGAACAAGAATTTCTCAAACCATTGGGTTTATCCAAATACAAACTGGCGAAAGACCTTGGTATTCCCGCACAACGCATCGGCGATATCGTCGCAGGCAAGCGGGCCATCACCGCTGACACCGATCTGCGCTTATGCCGGTATTTTGGGCTCAGCGATGGGTGGTGGTTGCGTGGTCAAGGCAATTACGACATGGCAGTAACCCGTGAAAAAATGGGCGAGGCATTGGAAAAAATTCAGCGCTGCACTTTGCTGGCAGCTTAAAACCGTTTTAGAAGTTTAGAAAATGATAGATGGAGCCGTCAAAAAGTCGATTCAGTCTAGCGTCTTATGCTGGTTGGCCACAGTAGATGCATCGGGGCAACCCCATGTTTCTCCCAAAGAGATTTTTGCGGCGGTAGATGAAACGCATGTGGTGATTGCCCATATTGCCTCGCCCCATACCGTGCGCAATATCGCCAGCCATCCAAAAGTTTGTTTGAGTTTTGTGGATGTATTTGTACAAAAAGGTTTCAAACTTCAAGGTCTCGCCCGCATCGTCAAAGCTGCCGACCCCGAGTATTTAACATGGGCAGAACCCTTGCTGGTAATGGTTGAAGGCAAATTCAAAATTCCAAGTGCCATCGTGGTGGAAGTGCAAACCGTTGACCCGATCTTGGCACCCAGTTATCGGTTTTATCCAGAAGCCACGACAGAACACGACCAAATTGCCTCCGCCATGCGCCGATACGGGGTTCAACCCAGAGATTGAATCGGTGACGCTTTAAAACCGCGGCAAATCTGGGTGCTTGATTTGCCCACCGCGCACCAGCATCTTCCCGTACTCAGCGCAACGCTGCAGGGTCGGAATCACTTTGCCCGGGTTGAGCAAGGCACGGGGATCAAAGGCGTGTTTGATGGCAAGCATCTGGGCGTTTTCCTCGGCGGAGAACTGCACGCACATGCTGTTGAGTTTTTCAACACCGACGCCGTGCTCGCCGGTCACGGTTCCGCCCATGGCGACACTGGTCTCTAAGATGTCGGCTCCGAAAAGTTCACAGCGGTGAAGTTGGTCCGGGTCGCTGGCATCGAACATGATCAACGGGTGTAAATTTCCGTCACCGGCGTGAAACACGTTGGCGCAACGAAGCTGGTATTTCTTTTCCATTTCCCCAATCGCCAACAAAATATCAGCCAAGCGTTTGCGCGGAATGGTGCTGTCCATGCACATGTAATCGGGGCTGATGCGGCCCGACGCTGGGAACGCGTTTTTGCGGCCACTCCAAAATTTCAAACGTTCTGCTTCCGATTGGCTGACAGCAATGGCGGTCGCGCCGTTTTGGCGCAAGACATCACTCATGCGGCCGATTTCTTCTTCGACTTCTTCAGGCGTTCCGTCACTTTCGCACAGCAAAATCGCCGCAGCGTTCAGGTCATAGCCGGCGTGAACAAAATCCTCAACCGCGGCGGTCATGGGCTTGTCCATCATCTCCAAACCCGCAGGAATAATGCCTTCGGCGATTACCGCAGCCACCGCGTCCCCAGCTTTTCTTACATCGTCGAAGCTCGCCATGATGCAGCGGGCGAGTTGCGGCTTAGGGACGAGTTTGACCAAGACTTCGGTGGTCACAGCCAACATGCCTTCGCTGCCGACGACCAAGCTCATCAGGTCGTAGCCGGGCGTGTCTAAGGCCTCTGCGCCAAATTCAATCGGGTCGCCTTCCACCGTAAACCCCCGAACTTTCAAAATATTGTGCAGGGTTAAACCGTATTTCAGACAATGGACACCGCCGGAGTTTTCAGCAACGTTGCCACCGATCGTGCAGGCGATTTGGCTGCTGGGGTCGGGCGCGTAATACAAGCCGTAGGACGCTGCGGCTTCGCTGATAGCGAGGTTGCGAACGCCGCATTGAACGAGCGCGGTCCGGCTACGGGCGTCGATTTTGACGATGCGGTTGAACTTTGCCAAGGACAAGGTCACGCCGCGGGCGTGGGGCATCGCCCCGCCCGACAAGCCCGTTCCTGCACCCCGAGCGACAACCGGCACGCGCAAGACGTGGCAGGTTTGAAGTACGGCCCTCACCTGGGCTTCATCTTCTGGCAAAGCCACCACCAAAGGCCGCTGGCGATAAGCAGTTAAGCCGTCACACTCATACGCGGTGGTGTCCTCAGTTTGGTACAGCAGGGCGTGGTAAGGTAAAACCTGGCGCAAGGCTTGCACAATCAGCGCCTGCAAAGCCGCTTTATCAAGCAGGTCGTGGCCTGTGGCTTGGGTGGCAGCACGGGCAGCAGAGGGAAGAGGGGCGTTCATTGGCTTTACTGTAAAGGAACTCGGCCCGGTAGTGCGTGAAGAATCTTTCAGCGCTGCGTGAAATTGAGGGCTTGAAGGTGCGCCCGGCGGACGCCAGGCTTGTCTAAGCCAACACTTGTTTGAGCCATTCGGCAAAGGCGGCGCACTCCCAGCGGTCCATCATTCCAGTGCGCCAGCACAGGTAATGGGCGTGGGGGCTCGGTACATTGGTGACAAAAGGCGCACTGCTGCCTAAGCGAACTAGCGAGCCGTTGTCCAACCAAGGAGCGCCCAACTTCAGGCGCACCAGCGCCACGCCCATGCCTGCAGCCGCGCCGTCGCACATCAGCCCAATGTCATTGAACTGCGATCCATCCACTGGCTCGGGCCAATCCAAACCGTTGGCAGCAAACCAGCTGCGCCAAGGCTCCAAAGGGCTGCGCAACAAAGCCACCCGCTCTAAATCTTGGGCTGTCTCAAACGGGCCGTGTTCGCGCACAAAGGTGGGCGAGGCCAAGGGCGTGATGACGTCTTTGGTTAAACACACAAACTCCAAGTCGGCGTAGCGCCCTGCGCCAAAGCGCACGGTAAGGTCTGCATCTTCGGCAACCACGTCTAACAAAGGAATAGAGACCTGCATGGTCACATCAATTTCCGGATAGGCTTCGGTGAACTCGCGCAAGCGGGGAATCACAATCGAGCGGGCAAAGGTGGGGGTGACTGCCAAGCGCAGCTTGCGCTTGGCAGAGACTGCACTGGCACTGGGGAATTTTTGCAAAATCGCCAAACCTTCGCGCACATGGGCGAGGTATTCGCTGCCCTCGGTCGTCAGAGAAAAGTCCGCCCGACCAAACAGTTTGGTGCCAATAATTTGCTCCAACTGGCGTACCCGGTGACTCACCGCGCTCGGGGTGACAAACAATTCTTCCGAGGCTTGGGTCACGCTGCGCAAACGCGCCAGCGCCTCAAAGGTTAGCAGGCATTGGATAGGGGGAATGCGGGCAAGGCTCATAGCGCTCACTATAATTCGCGACCCTTGCAAATACAGGGGCTTTGCATGTTTATTTTGCCTCTTTCATCCAACCGGAGTTGCTGTGTCTGATTTCATCGCGGTGTTTCCGCAGTACCTCCTGCCCAAACGAGCGCTCACCGTCTTTGGCGGTTGGGTCGCCACCCGCCGCTGGGGCAAAGCAACTACTTGCTTGATTGCGTGGTTTGTCAAACGCTACGACGTCAATATGAACGAAGCAGCCAATACGGATCTGGCAAGCTACACCAGCTTTAACGACTTTTTTATCCGCGCTTTGCGCCCGGGTGTGCGGCCGCTGGCCAATGCCCCCTTCGTCTGCCCGGTAGACGGGGCGATCAGCCAGTTTGGCGCCATCCAAGCCGACCAAATTTTTCAAGCCAAGGGCCATGCCTACAGCACGACTGCGCTGGTCGGCGGGGATAAGGCGCTAGCCTCCGAGTTTCTTGACGGCAGTTTTGCCACGCTGTACTTGAGCCCGCGCGATTACCACCGCATCCACATGCCCTGTGCAGGCAGGCTTCGCAGCATGGTCTATGTGCCCGGCGACCTGTTCTCTGTCAACCCCAAAACTGCGCGGGGGGTGCCGGGTTTGTTTGCGCGAAACGAGCGCGTGGTGTGTGTCTTCGACACCGAATTTGGGCCTCTGGTAATGGCCTTGGTGGGGGCGACCGTGGTCGGCAGCATGGCCACCGTCTGGCACGGCGTCGTCAACCCGCCGCGCTTACCGCAGGTCACAAAATGGCATTACGACGAGAGCGACATTACCCTTTTGCGAGGCGAAGAGCTAGGACGCTTTCTCTTAGGCTCCACCGTGGTGATGCTTTTTTCCAAAGGCGCTTTGGATTGGAACGCAAAATGGCAAGCCACGTTACCGGTGCGCATGGGCGAGGCCATGGCGCAAGCCCAGTAGAGCAGCCGATCAAACCCGTTTTAATGAACCAAGACGGGGTTCTGCGCTAACTCTGCGTATTGCGACAGTGTGTCTTCGACTTCTTCTTGGGTCGGCATATTGACCTGCCAAGCGACGATGTGCTGCTGAAAAAGCTCAGCCCATGAACCATCAAGGTACACCTCTTTACCAGAGCGTTTATCCACAATTTCAAAGCCGTGGCGGGCCAGCATCGGCACCCCTTGGGGGTATTGGTCGGTTTTCACGTCACTCAACGCCGTATTGCCCGGGCCAGAGGCCGCCTCAGGGCTCATGTTCTGCGATTGGGCGTTGGCCAACATATGGGTGACGGTGAATGTTTCAGAATCGTAGAGCGTGTGCATGCGGTGGTCTTTGTGGTTTGCCTTCAGGAAAAGACATGGGGTGAGCATCTCACATTTCAAGGGTAACAGGAATTTCTAGGGTTTTTGGCTTGAAATCCACTGCATATCCACTTCATCGCCATTGCTTTGGGTTAAACGGATACGGGCGGGCAGGTAATCGAGTTGGGGTGCCAGCCAAAGTTCGACCCGGGTATCGTATTCCCCAGTTCGCTCGCGCAACAGGGCCACCGCAGGCACGGGGCCCGCATCGAGTTTCAAAATCTCAGGCTTCCCAACCTGAAAAACCCAGTTTTCTGAGCTGCGGGGCCCGACCGCTTGAAACGGCAAGGGCATGCCTGGCTTGATACGGGTGGGCTCGCCAGCAAACATCGCCGCCAATTGCATAAAAATACTCAGTTGGTCTTGGGCCAAGGCTTGCAGGGGTGCGTCCGGCGTATTGGCGCTAAAGCTCACCCGCCCTTTTTGACGTTCGAAATGGGCTGCAACTTCGGAGCGCACTTTGTCGCCAAAACGCAGCGGCTCCAACCCATCCAGCGTGACTTGCCCTTTGCTGGTTTGCACACGTGCGCCCAACAGAAAGTGGCTGATCTCTAATCGCGCGTCATAGGTTTTACCGTCGTGCAACCACAGCAACTCCCCATTGACGTAGTAATTAAAACTCTTAATGACGCCGTGCACTTTGTAGCGCAAACGGGTAGATCCAGGCAGCAGCAGGCTCCACCGAGGGGGGCTTGCGTCTACCTCCGCAACCACAGCAGCTGCAGCAGGCGACGAGGCGGGTTCAAGCGAGGGGCTTGGGGCTGAAGATTCGGACGGGGACGCTGACGGTAGCGGCTCCGAAGACGCTAGTTCGGTTGCAGGTTGCACTGTTTCAGCAGATGCAATGGGAGTCGCGGCGCTTGCCGTTTTTTTGGCTACCCGCACCATCGGAGCCACTATCTTCGCGGGCTCTGCGGCCGCGGGGCGCTCCAAGCGCACGCTTCGGGTAGTGAAAGCGCGGTTCACTTGGCCCTGGGGTTGGGCTTGGGGCCACACCAGCAACGCCTCTGACAACGATTGCAAAATCCCGAGATGGCCCAAGAAAACGGCCAGCGCCAAGGCGCAGCCAAGCACCCAAGGCCGCCAGCGTTTAGGCATGGGGCAAAGCCGCAGCGTGGGCTGCCGCGCGAAGCTTGTCTTTTTTACTCGGCCGTTTGCCTTTGACACCGCCGTTTCCGCTCATGTCTGTAGCAGTCGTTGTTGCGGTCACATTAGCATTCAAAGTAGGCTCAAAGCCCTCCACCGTTTCCATAGGAACGGCCAAACCTTGGCGTTTTTCAATCAACCGCCAATGCGCTTGGGTGTCGGCGCTCACCAAGCTCACCGCCAAACCCGCTTCGCCGGATCTCCCGGTGCGGCCGATGCGGTGGGTGTAATCATCGGCAGATCGCGGCAAGTCGTAGTTAACCACCACAGGTAACTGCACCACGTCAATGCCCCGCGCTGCCAAATCAGTCGCAACTACCACGCGAATCCGCGATGCCTTGAAATCATCCAAGACCTGGGTCCGCTTGCCTTGGCTGAGTTGGCCGTGCAAGGGTTCCGCGTCAATGCCTGCTTTGCGAAGTTTGTCTGCCACAATTTCTGCAGAATACTTCGTCGCTACAAAAACTAAAGCACGGCTCCAGCCCGAATGCTGCAACAAGTGCCGCAAAAGCTGCGTTCGCGCTCGCGGATCAACGGCAATAGCACGTTGGGTGATATCAGGAACTGAGCCTGGCTTTGGCAATACATCAATGCACAGCGGCGTGTTCAACAGGCTCTGCGCAAGGGCATTGACTGCCGGCGCGAAGGTAGCGGAGAAAAAGAGGTTTTGGCGCTTTTGTGGCAGCAAAGCCACCACACGTTGGAGCTCTTCGCTAAAGCCAGCGTCAAGCATGCGGTCGGCTTCGTCTAACACCAAGGTTCGCACCGCGCCTAATGCCAAAGCGTTGTGGTCAACCAAGTCCAATAGCCTGCCGGGCGTTGCAACTACGATATCGGTTCCCCGGCGCAAGCCCATCATTTGCGGGTTGATCGACACACCACCAAACACCACCGTGATTTTGAGAGGCTGCGGCAAAGACTGTGCTAGTCCTTTGAAAACCTCACCCACCTGTACCGCCAGTTCACGGGTCGGGACCACGACCAGCGTGTGGGCTCGGCGCTCCCATGATGCGGCGCGGCCTGCCACCGCATCCTCCAAAGCACGCTGCAAAAGCGGCAAAGCAAACGCCGCCGTTTTACCTGAGCCCGTTTGGGCACAGGCCAAAACATCTTGGCCTTGGAGCACAGCGGCAATGGCTTGGGTTTGAACCGGGGTGGGCTCCTTAAAGCCTGCAGCACGGGCGGCAGCGCACAAGTCGGTAGACAAACCAAGAAGAGAAAAAGGCATTCGGGGCAACAATCAGTGAGGCGCGACTCCTGAAAAATTCAGGATGAACACCCCCGATTTTGCCCCGAGTTAGTGAACCTACCGAAACGTCGCTTTTAGCGACGCCCGCCAAGTGCCATTAGGCTTTTTTAGCGTAGGCGCTGCACCAGCCTTTGCCAGCAACTTGTTTGCCCGCAAACAAGGGGCAGCCACCTGCTGCGTCGCCAGCCTTTGCTTGGTACAAAGCACATGTGATGCAGTTTTGACCGGCCGCAAATTTAGGGAACTTGACTTTGTCGACCTTGCTGGCATCGGCTTTGTAACCCAAGCCTACAGCGGCGGGATCTGTCTCGGCCAGCATGGGCGGCGCAGCAAATACGGAACCCGCAAGTAAAGCACTTGCACCCAAACCCAGTTGCGCTACGAATTCACGACGATTTGACATGGTATTTTTTCCAATGAAGTAAAGCCAGCAGCACCATAGCTGCGCAGCTGCAATTATTATCGCTTGCCTAGGGCATGGGATTGATTCAAATCAATGCCCTTGGGCGTCACTCGGCAACGGGCTGTAATTAGCCTAAGGCCCGGCGCGTCAAAACCTCAAAGGCGGGAAGGGTTTTACCTTCCAAGACTTCTAAAAATGCGCCGCCGCCCGTGGATATATAGCCCATGTTCGACTCGATGCCATATTTCGCAATGGCAGCCAACGTGTCACCGCCCCCGGCAATACTAAAGGCGCTGGATTCGGCAATCGCATGGGCAATCACTTTCGTGCCATTTTCAAACGCAGCAAACTCAAACACCCCCACCGGGCCGTTCCTGACAATGGTGCCGGCTTGCTTGAGTTGAGCCGCCAATCGTTGCGCCGTTTGAGGCCCGATGTCCAAAATCAAATCATCGTCCGCCACGTCAGTTGCCGCTTTCACATTGGCCACGGCATCCGGCGCAAATGTTTTTGCTGTCACTACATCGGTCGGAATGGGAACGGCAGCGCCGCGGGCCTGCATTGCAGCAATCACGGCTTTGGCTTGGTCTAACAAATCTGGTTCTGCCAGGCTCTTTCCGATATTGAGGCCAGCAGCCAACATAAAGGTGTTGGCAATACCGCCACCCACAATGAGTTGGTCTACATTGGCGGCCAGGCTTTGCAAAATGGTGAGCTTGGTTGACACCTTAGAGCCCGCCACAATCGCCACCAGCGGCCGCTTGGGCGCCAACAGGGCTTTTGAAATCGCATCCATCTCCGCAGCCAACAACGGGCCAGCGCAGGCTATTTTTGCAAACTGCGCAATGCCGTAGGTGCTGGCCTCGGCGCGGTGCGCGGTGCCAAATGCATCGTGCACAAAAATATCACACAGCCCCGCCATTTTTCGCGACAAAGCTTCGTCGTTTTTCTTTTCGCCCACATTCACGCGACAGTTTTCAAGCAGAACCACTTGACCAGGAGCAACCGCCACGCCGTCAAGCCAGTGCGTGACCAACTTCACTTCGCGCCCCAGCAATGCGCCCAATCGCTCTGCCACCGGAGCCAAGGTATCGGCCGGATTGAACGCCCCTTCGGTAGGTCGGCCTAAATGCGAGGTCACCATCACGGCAGCTCCCGCGTCTAAAGCCATCTGGATACACGGCACGCTTGCCCGTACCCGCGTGTCCTCCGTGATCGCTCCGTTGGCGTCTTGCGGCACGTTGAGATCGGCGCGAATGAATACGCGTTGGCCAGCGACTCTGCCTTGGGCACATAAATCAGAAAAACGAAGAAAGTTCATAGCGATGTGAATATTGAAAAATGAAAAAACTAATTTACCAACCCAAGCCAATATGTAAAGGCAGGTAGACCGCCATGCCTGAGATGATGGTGCCTAACACGGCTTGACCCGCACCTTTGCGCCAGAAAAAATACAGGGCGCCACCTACGAAGCCATACAGCCGCGCATCCATCAGCGTATGAATAAACACGCCTTGGGTCATCACCACTTCAGGAATTACCACAGCAGAAAGCGCAGCGATGGGCGCGTATTGCAAGCCCCGTTGCGCCCAACGGGGCAAGGTCCAAGGTGTATCGGAAATAAAGAAAAAAGACCGCGAAATCACAGTGATCACTGCCATCCAAAATATGGTCCACAAGGTATGGGCATCAGCATAAGCACTTAAGCCCGTGGTGAAAAAGTCCATCATGTCCTCTCCACGCTGGGCGCTTGGCTGGGTAGCTTTTCCAACAGCAAACACAGCGCCACTGCGGCAGCAATGGCCACCAAGATATTGAGTTTCAAGGGCAGCGCAAAGGCGGCGACTGCGGCGGTACCCGCTACGCCCGCCGACACCCAACGCAGCCGGCTCGTGGCCAGCGAGCACAAGATCCCGCTTAAAGCCAAAACGCCCGCAAAACCCAAGCCCCATGCAGTAGGGATAAAGTTTGCCAAGACGACCCCTAAAACACTGAAGCTGACCCAGCTGAACCAGTTGATCCCGCCATTGCCTGCCAAGTACGCCATTTGGGCGGCGCGGCCTTCTTCGTCTTCTGCGGGCTTGGCAAAGCGTTTGACAAACAAAACGTAAGTGAGGTCAGCCGTGAAGTAGCCGGTGACCAAGCGTTGCCAGCGCGGCAAATGCATCACGAAAGGCCGCATGTGGGCGCTAAAGACCACAAACCGCAAATTCACGCAAAACGCCGTAGCCAAAATAATCCACATCGGCGCACCCGCTAGCAACAAAGGAATAGCTGCCAATTGCGAGCTTCCAGCAAACACCAATAGGCTCATGGCCAATGCTTCTACCGTCGTCATGCCCGACTTGACCATGGCCACGCCCGTCATCAAGCCCCAAGCTGCGATGCCCGGGGCGACGCTGAGCATGTCGAAAAATCCTTGGCGAAATTCTGGGCGACGCCGATTGGCAGACAAAAAGAACATCAGTTTGCATTTCCTATGGAAAAGTGGCTGCCTACAGCGACGTTGCAGCCGCGCAAAAAATCAGCAGCAGGCATGCGCTTGCTTCCTGGGCGTTGAAGTTGCGTTAGTCGCAGCATGCCGTGACCGCAGGCCACCACAATACCTTGCTCGCTGACCGCAAGCACTTGGCCCGCAGTGGCGCTGGTTGAACTAGCCAAGGATGACACGTCCGCCATCTCCGACATCGACAGTTCCTGCGCCGCCCACACCTTGAATGTCTCACCTTGAAAATTTGTCTGCGCGACGGGAAAGGGGTCAAAGGCGCGAACCTGGCGGGCGATCTGCGCTGCATCGTGATTCCATTGAATCACCGCTTCGGATTTTTCAATTTTGTGTGCGTACGTAATGCCTTCTAGCGGTTGCGCTGTCGCACTCAGTGTCTCAGGATGTGCCAAAGCCCGAACCATCATTTGGGCGCCCAAAGTCGCTACACGGTCGTGCAAACTGGCGGTGGTTTCGGTTGCCGCGATGGCGATGCTTGTCTGAGCAAGCATGGCGCCAGTGTCTAGCCCTGCATCCATTTGCATGATCGTGACACCGCTGTGGCTATCGCCCGCCTCAATGGCCCGATGGATCGGCGCGGC
>SXSX01000107.1 GCA_005793295.1 Burkholderiales bacterium
GAGTCAGGTACCTTCGACCACTCTGCCACCTCTCCTAGGTCCGCAACGTTTTGGCGAAGCCTGAATTCTATCAGGCGCTTAATTGCGCTAAGTCGCCCATATAGGGCCGAAGCGCCTCTGGGATGGTGACAGTCCCGTCGGCATTTTGGTAGTTTTCTAGTACAGCGACCAAGGTTCTACCGACCGCAAGCCCCGAGCCGTTTAATGTGTGGACCCACTCATTTTTTCCTTGTGCATTTTTGAAGCGGGCCTGTAGGCGGCGAGCCTGAAAGGCTTCGCAGTTGGAGACTGAGCTGATTTCGCGGTAGGTGTTTTGTGCTGGGAGCCACACTTCGAGGTCATAGGTCTTGGCTGCCCCAAAACCCATATCACCCGTACACAAACTCATGACCCGGTATGGCAAGCCCAGCTTTTGCAGGATGGCCTCGGCATGGGCTGTCATAGCTTCTAAGGCCTCGTAGCTTTTTTCGGGGTGAACGATTTGCACCATCTCCACTTTGTCAAACTGGTGTTGGCGAATCAACCCCCGGGTATCGCGCCCGTAAGAGCCTGCTTCAGAGCGAAAGCAAGGAGTATGGGCGGTGAGTTTGATGGGCAGTTCGTTTTCATTGACGATGACGTCGCGAACAAAATTAGTCAGCGTCACTTCGCTGGTTGGAATCAGATACAAAGCCGCGGTGTCAGCCGTTTGGGCTTCTTGCCCCCCTTTTTTTGCAGCAAATAGATCTTCTTCAAACTTGGGCAACTGGCCGGTACCGCGCAGGGTTTCCGCGTTGACGATGTAGGGCGTGTAGCACTCGGTATAGCCGTGCTCTTGGGTTTGAACGTCTAACATGAACTGCGCTAAGGCGCGGTGAAGGCGGGCGACTGGCCCTTTCATAACCGTAAAACGCGCTCCGCTGAGTTTGACGCCCATGTCAAAGTCAAGCCCAAGCGGTATGCCCACATCCACGTGGTCTTTGATATCAAAGTTCATTGGTTTAGGAGTGCCCCAACTGCGAGCGACTACATTGCCATGTTCGTCGGCGCCACGCGGAACGCTGCTGTGCGGCAGGTTGGGTACGACCGAGAGCATGGCGAGTAAATCGGCTTGAATTTGTTCAAGCCGCGCGGCTGATGTTTCAAGTTCGCCTTTGATGTCAGCGGTTTGAGCCATCACGGCATCCACTTCGGCCTGGGCGGCTGAGCCTTGGGCTTTGAGTTGGCCAATTTGCTTGCTTAAGGTATTGCGTTTGGCTTGAATTTCTTCGGTGCGAGTTTGAATGGTTTTACGTTCCGCTTCCAAAGCAGTAAACGCATCCACGTTCAAAAAAGCCTGCGGGGACTTGCGAGTTTCCAAAAGTGCGACTGCGGAGTCGAGGTCTTTGCGCAGTAGGTTGATATCTAACATAGTGAAGAAAATTTCTGTAATAACAAAAGCAGGGTTGAAACCATTTTAGGGCGAGGGCTCGGCGTTAAGCTTGAGGCCTTTCGGCAGCGGAAACTTGATGGTTTCTAAAACGCCGTCCATGGTTCGAACTGATACAGCGCCCATCGCCCGTAAGCGGCTAATCACTGCTTGCACCAGTACATCAGGCGCAGAAGCACCCGCTGTCAGGCCAACGCGAGGACGGCCCTCAAACCACTGCGCTTCTAGTTCTTCTGCGTTATCGACCATATAACTGACCGTTCCCAATTTTTCAGCCACTTCGCGTAAGCGGTTGCTGTTGGAACTGGTAGGGCTGCCAACGACGATGACGATATCCACCTGCGAACTCATGACCTTGACTGCGTCTTGGCGGTTTTGTGTGGCGTAGCAAATATCTTGTTGTTTAGGCGAATGAACGCTTGGGAAGCGGGCTTTCACAGCGTTTGCGATTTCTGAAGCGTCGTCCATACTCAGCGTGGTTTGGGTCACAAGGGCTAACTTTTGGGTTTGCAAAGGCTGAATTTTTGCAACATCTGCAACGTCTTCGACTAAATGAATGCCGCTGTCTAACTGGCCCATGGTTCCTTCAACCTCGGGATGGCCTTTGTGGCCGATCATAATGAACTCAAATCCCTCCTTATGTAGCTTAGCAATTTCTACGTGAACCTTAGAGACCAAAGGACAGGTGGCGTCGAAGATTTGAAAACCCCGAATTTCAGCCTCGATTTGAATGGCTTTGCTCACACCGTGCGCCGAGAAAACCAAGGTTGCGCCTGGGGGAACGTCGTCTAATTCCTCAATAAAAATCGCTCCCTTAGATTTCAGATCTTCGACTACAAAGGTGTTGTGAACAATTTCATGGCGCACATAAATAGGCGAGCCAAATTTGGTGAGGGCGCGCTCGACGATCTCAATCGCCCGGTCTACGCCAGCACAAAATCCGCGCGGCTCAGCCAATAAAATATCGCTGCCTAGTAATACGGGAATGGTCATAAAACCCCAATCAATTGAACCTCTAACCTGACCGGGTGCCCAGCCAGAGGATGGTTAAAGTCAAACAAAACAGCATCGCCCTCCTCGCCCTTTTTCACCTCAAGCACGGTGCCGGCATAAGTACTTAGGCCGTCGGGCGTAGGAAACTGAACCACATCACCCACCTGGTGTTTTTCTTGGGGATCGCCGATCTCTTTGAGCAACTTAGCACCCACCCACTGCTGCATATCGGGGTTGCGTTGGCCAAACGCTGCGCCTGGGGGTAATTCAAACGTGGTATGAACTCCCTCCTCTAAGCCCATCAAACAGCTCTCTATGGCTGGCGACAACTCACCGACCCCCAAGCTCAGCGTGGCCGGTTTTTCACCAAAGGTATTGATGATGTCGCCTCGCGGCCCCGAGAGGCGGTAATGCAAGGTGAGAAAGGAGTCAGCTTGAACAAGGGACGGGTAAGTGGTCATAAAAGTCTCGATAAACTGGCTCTATTGTAGAAACTTGAGATATGCCGCTTAAAGACCTTCCACTGGATGCCCAACCGCGCGAAAAACTGCTTGCCCGTGGGCCTGGTGCGCTCAGTGATGCCGAGCTTTTAGCGATTTTGTTGCGCACGGGGATCGCAGGCAAAGGGGTGCTGCAAATGGCCGATGAGTTGCTTCAGTTACCCGGTAAAACTGCAAATGGATTTGGGGGCATTGCCGGTTTGCTTCACGCGACAGCCGATGATTTAAAGCGTGTCAAGGGCTTGGGGCCCGCCAAACGCGCCGAAATTGTGGCGGTTTTGGAACTCGCCCGCAGGGCTATGGCACAACGCTTACAAGAGCGTACAGTTTTTGATTCACCCGGAGCCGTAAAACAGTATTTGCAATTGCATTTAGCCGCACGCCCTCACGAGGTTTTTTGTGTTTTGTTTTTAGATGTGCAAAACCGCCTGTTGGAGATGGAAGATTTGTTTCGCGGCACTTTAAGCCAGACCAGTGTGTACCCGCGCGAGGTGGTTAAACGCGCTCTGCACCATGGCGCTGCGGCCGTCGTTTTAGCGCACAACCACCCCAGCGGCTCTGTCCAACCCTCGCGGGCCGACGAAGCGCTTACACAAACACTCAAGGCGGCGCTCGCTTTGGTGGACGTGCGCGTGTTAGACCACATCATCATCGGCCAAGGCGAAACGCTTTCTATGGCAGAAGGGGGATTGGTTTAATGGGAACGCTCTCTGACCTCAAGCGCATTAAAAAAGAAATTGATGCAAACGCCGTCAAAGAGGCCCAAGCCAAAGCTGAGCGTGACTTAAAAGCCAAACGCCTTGCTGCCCAAAAAAACCTGTTTCAAACCGCCGTTGGAAAAGTCAAACGGATGCCAGAAACCGCTGTTGTTAACCTCAAACCTACCCCACCGCAACCTGCGCCGCTTCAACATCAGCGCGATGAAGCCGCAGCCCTCCAAGAATCTTTGAGCGACGAAGTGGATGTCAGCACTCTGCTAGACACCGATGACCATTTGAGTTTTCGTCGTCCCGGCGTTGGAATTGACGTTGCGCAAAAACTTCGCAAAGGCAAATGGAGTATTCAACGCCAAATTGACTTGCATGGATTGCGCAGCGATGCGGCGCGCGAGGCCTTGGGTAGTTTCATCCGCGAGGCGCACAAACAAGGGATTCGTTGTGTACGGGTTGTCCATGGAAAAGGCCTAGGCTCTCCCGGGAAAACACCGGTGCTTAAAGAGAAAGTTCACCGCTGGTTGGTACAAAAAGCCGAAGTTGTTGCTTTTGTTCAGGCGCAGCCCGCCCAAGGCGGGGCAGGCGCCTTGGTGGTTTTACTTCAACCCGTGCGCTTAGGAAGCTTGGGTTGAAGGGGGTTTACTTGGCTGCGTTGGGGAAAAAGAGCTGTTGGCCCTCAATTTTGTAGGCCGCGATGTTGGCTTGGCCTTCGCTTGAAGTCACCCAATCTACAAACTTTTGCGCTAATGCGGCTTTGACATGGGGGTGCTTTGCAGGATTAACCACCATGACGCCATATTGGTTAAACAAGCGGTTGTCGCCCTCAACCAAAATTTGCAAGTCGCCGCGATTTTTGAAACTCAGCCAGGTTGCGCGGTCGGCCATGACATAGCCCCCCGTACTGGACGCCATATTGAGCGCTGGCCCCATTGCGCATCCGCATTCTTTGTAGCCGCTGCCTTTGGCATCCGGCGCGGTTGTAAGTTTCCAAAAGCGCAGCTCTGCTGCGTGGGTTCCGCTTTTATCACCGCGCGAAATGAAATTAGCGTTAGCAGCACTGAGCTTGCTTAAGGCTTGGACAATATCTTTGCCTTTGGTTTTGGCTGGATCTGACGCAGGGCCGATGAGGACAAAGTCGTTGTACATCACTGGGAAACGTTTTACTGCAAAACCCTCTGCCACTACTTTTTCTTCTGCCACTTGGTCATGTACAAACAACACATCGGCATCTCCCCTGCGTCCCATGTCGATGGCTTGCCCGGTACCTAACGCCACCACCTTCACTTCAACACCCGTGGCCGTGGTGAACGCGGGAAGCAAATGGGCAAAGAGACCCGATTGCTCGGTAGAGGTGGTGGACGCCATGACAATCGTTTCGGCTTGTGCGAGCCAACCCGACGCCATTAACACCAAAGAAACGAAACACTGACGGGACAAACGCGATGTCATAGAACTTCTCCTTTTACAAAAAAATGGGCTGCAGGGTATTGCGCCTGAAGTACGTTGGAATCAAAAAATTGGTTCACTGGCAGATCGACCAAGACCCTGCCTTTTTCGAGGTACAAGACCCGACTGGCCAAGCGTTTGACTTGGCCTAGGTTGTGGCTGGAAAAAATCAAAGTGTTTTCGCTGCGTTGACCTGCAAAGGCTTGCATCAGTGATTCCACCTCGCCTTTGGCGTGGGGATCCAAACTGGCAGTGGGTTCGTCAAGCAGCAAGAGTTGGGGCTCAAGCGCCCAAGCCCTCGCCATCGCGACGCGTTGCTGTTGGCCACCAGAGAGTGTTCTTGCTTTGCGGTTTGCTAAATCGATAAGCCCTACACGCTCTAAAGTTGCTAAGGCCTGTATGTGCGCTTGTGCCCATGCCGATCCCTGTAACCACAAACCCAAAGCCACGTAGTTTTTAACCTGCATGCGCAGCATGTGTGGGCGCTGAAATAGCATCGCTTGTCGAAGTCCGCGAGCCTGGCTTAAACGCCCCTGGGTGGGCTGCAAAAGACCGTGGAGCAATCGCAGCAAAGTGCTCTTGCCAGAACCGTTGGCGCCGACCAGCGCTACCCGTTCCCCTGCGTTTACTGACATGCTGACCTCTGACAGGGCACAAACCAAGCTGGGGTTCAAGCGCGTCAGGCTTCGAGCGCCCACACCCAACTGCACGGTGGCTTGATGAAGCGCGATGAGTGCTGTCATAGCAAACCAGCCCCAGCGGTACCAGGTTGAAGCGCTCCTTGACCACTTGCACCGTCAACGCGTTCACGCCAATTGCGAAGTAGCGAGACGGCGGTATTAAGAATTAAAACCAAAACCAACAACACCAAGCCCAACCCCAAAGCCAATGGTAAATCACCCTTAGAGGTTTCTAACGCAATGGCTGTTGTCATGACACGAGTAAAGCCGTCTATATTGCCGCCGACAATCATCACCGCGCCCACTTCAGAGATTGCCCGACCAAAAGCAGCAATCACAACCATGAGCAAAGCGTAACGTTCATCCCAAGCCAAGAGCAAACTTCGAACGCCTGTGCGAGCGCCCAAAGAGCGTAATTGCTCGCCGTGCAAAGTATCCGCATCTTGAACGGTTTGCCGGGTGAGTGCAGTAACAACCGGCAACACCAAAAAAGCCTGTGCCACAACCATTGCTTTAAAACTAAAAAGCCAGCCCAAGAACCCCAAAGGGCCTGAGCGCGACAGAAGCAAATAGACCACCAGGCCCACGACCACCGAGGGAACAGCCAAGGATGTGTTCACTACGGTGAGCAGTACACCCCGCCCCATAAACCGAGCCACGCCCAGCCAAGCTCCCAAAACCAATCCCACACTGCACGCCAACACGCATGCGCAGGCACTCACCGCTAAAGATCGGCCCACAATGGCCAAAAATACGGGGTCTAAGGAAACAATCAATTGCAGCGCAGTCAGTGCGCTTTCAGTCAACGAGGTCATAACTTGGGGTATCGTAGCGACCAAGACAATAACCCACCATATGTAAACCTGTGCATAGGCTTCAATTTCATTACTCACTTAGCCGCAGCACCAGTCCGGCCTTGGTTCGCAACCCATTGATCGACTTGTTGCAAGCCGTCGATAGCCAAGGTTCCATTTCTGCAGCCGCACGAACTTTAGGTTTGTCCTACCGCCACGTCTGGGGCGAACTCAAACGCTGGGAGGATGAACTCGGTAACGAACTACTGATTTGGGACAAGGGAAAATCAGCCCGGCTCAGTGAGTTTGGTAGCAAGCTCATGTGGGCCGAGCGCCAAGCCCAAGCTCGCCTAGCGCCACAAATTGAAGCCTTGCGCGGAGATTTAGAACGCGCTTTTGCCGTCGCTTTTGACGACCAAGCCCATGTGCTGACCTTCTACGCCAGTCACGATGATGCACTGGCTTGCCTGCGTGAAC
>SXSX01000108.1 GCA_005793295.1 Burkholderiales bacterium
CAGCGCATCAAGCTGGCGCTTGAATTGAGCAAACGCGATACCGGACGCACGCTGTATGTTTTAGATGAGCCGACCACAGGGCTGCACTTTGCAGATATTGCATTGCTACTTAAAGTGTTGCACCAGTTGTGCGACGCGGGCAATACGATTGTCATCATCGAACACAACTTGGATGTCATTAAAACCGCAGACTGGGTCATTGACATGGGCCCTGAAGGCGGCTCGGGCGGTGGACAGGTGCTGGGCGTTGGAACGCCTGAAGACATCGCCGCCAACTCGGAGAGTTTTACCGGGCAGTACTTAAAAAACTTACTCTAGCGGCTACTAATCTCGCTACGCTTTTTCCAACTCCGCCATAGCCAGACACAAATCGGCCCAGGCTTTGGCTTTGTCTGCGCCGCTACGAAGCAATGCTTTGGGCGTGTAGGTCACGACCACCGCAATACCTTGGTAGCGGTACACCACCCCGCGTTGTTTGCCCAAAGGTAACGCCAAGGCATCTGGGTGTTCGGCCAACAACACTTGGCTGGCAAATCGGCCCATCACCACAATAAGTTTCGGTTGCGCTAAGGCAATTTCACGCTGCAGGTAAGCGGCGCACTGCGCCAATTCAGCCGCTTGGGGAACACGGCCTTGGGGCGGCCGGCATTTGGTGATGTTGGTTACCAAGGCTTGTGAACGCGGCGCGCTTCTCTCTTTGCCTGCACCCATGCGCACAGCACCAACGGCTTTGAGCATGTTGTCCAAGAGCACGCCCGCCTCCCCTGCGAAAGGCGCGCCGCTTGCGTCTTCTTCTTCATCGGGCGGATCGCCCACCACCATCCACGTTGCAAGCGCACCATCAGGCATGGCCACCAAGGTGGAATTTTTACGCCCGCCGCACAAGCCACAGGCCTGGCATTGGGATGCGGTGTCTGCGAGTGCTTCCCAGTCCAAGGTGTTGATTTTGCTCAGGTCGTTTGACTGACTGTTTGGCTGACCTGATGAAGCTCGCGGCGCGGACGTGACTGATGCGTTGGGCGCGGCCTTCGGTAGGGCACGCGTTGGTTGGCTAGGAAGCCACAGCTCAACGCCCATCTCTTTGAGCATAGCGCGTTGTCGGGTATCTAGGTCCAAAGGCATGGGTTCACTTTCAGAGGTCTAAGCGCATGACCAGCGCATCTTCGCGTTGACCGTGGGCGCTGGCATAGTAATTTTTACGTTGGGCAATGCGTTTGTAACCGTGGCTTTCATACACCTGCAATGCACGAAGGTTACCCACCCGAACTTCCAACCAGAGGTACTCTGCGTCCTGGCCGCGGGCCCAAAGTGTGATCGCATCGAGCATCACCTGGGCCCAGCCCTGGCGTTGGTAGGTGGGGTTGACGGTGATATTGAGTAAGTGCGCCTCATCCACACCTTTCATCGCCACAAAATAACCCAGTATGGTTGTGTCGGCCATCAAGATTTGGGCTTGGTAGCTGCTGTGCAGCACATCTAAGAAGTTTGCACGCGACCAGGGGTGGGCATAGGCCTTTTCTTCCACTTGCAACACCGCGCTTAGCCGCTCCATCACCAAGGGCTCAAATCGCACTTCGGTTTGAAGGCTTGGGGATTGTTGCAGCATGGTGGATTCAGGCATGGCTTGAATCGCTTGCGGCAATGCGAATTTTTTCTGCTTTTTCAGCTTTTTCAACCGCTCGCTCTTCGGTAGTTTTAGCCACCTTGTCGCGAATATAAATCGGCATCGCCTGCTCTGCAGAAACTCTTAAGCCGGCAGCAATCAAGCCCGGGGCCAAACGCAGCATCGCGCTGGCAGTCGGTAAAGCCGATATACGTCGGGCGTTGCTATCAAGGCGCACAGGCAAGCGGTCGGCGTACACCTCAAACACATTCCCCGCCCAGACATCACAGCGCGTCGAATGCGCAGATTCCCACGCCTGCAGACCGGCGGGCGAGAGCAAGCAAGGCGCTTGAATGTCGATCCAACGCTCACCTTCAAACTGGTAACTTGCGCCATACATTTCGTCCATACGCGCATCCAACAAAGCGATAATTTTTCCGGATTGGTTTTGAGGCAAGGCGCTATGTCGAGCTTCTTCTGCCACAGCCAAGAGAGACGGTATGGGCAGCACGGGTAACTCTGCCCCAAACGCCAACCCTTGGGCCACCGAACACGCTGTTCGCAGACCGGTGAATGAGCCTGGGCCACTGCCAAAACAAATCGCATCTAAGCTTTTAAGAGAAATATCTGCTTGTTGCAGCAAATCCAAAAGACCTTGGATCAAAACTGAGGAAGCGAGCGAGCCTCCTGGACCCTCTTTTTGCCAAACGCGAGGCGCGCCGTCCACCCAGCGCGAAACGGCCATGGACATCACGTCCGTGCTGGTGTCAAAGGCCAATAGATTCATAAGGCTGGATTATCAGGGAAGCGCCTTTTCAGTCTTTCCCCCCCGATAATGGCCGCATGTCTTTTCGTTCCGCCTTCGTTGTTGCTTGGTGTTTTTGGAGTTTTTGCGCTTTGGCGCAGATTCCTGCGAGCATTGACGCGGAATTGGCAAAGGCAAAAATTCCGCGCGATGCGGCAGCATTTTTGGTGGTTGAGGCAGTTAATTCCACGAGCGCTAGCAAACCCCGTTTGAGCCACCGCGTTTCCGCTCCGATGCAATCCGCTTCAGTCATAAAGCTTGCGACAACGTTTGCAGCCCTCGAACTGCTTGGGCCCGCCTACACCTGGGCCACGCCCGTGTTCAGCGATGGCGCTATTCGCGAGGGTGTGCTTTACGGAAATGTGTATATCCAAGGCCAAGGCGATCCCAAGTTAGTGTTGGAGCGCTTGTGGCTGCTGTTACGCCGCCTTCAGGGCGCAGGCATAACCTCCATTCGGGGGGATATCGTTCTTGACCGCAGCGCCTTTGAGGTTCCTGAAAGTGATCCCGGCGCGTTTGATGGCGAGCCTTTGCGCCCCTACAACGCCAGCCCCGACGCGCTGCTGTTGAACTACAAATCAGTGGTGATGACTTTTACACCCGCCCCAGGGGGCAACGTCTCCCACGTTCAATACGACCCGCCCTTAGCTGGCGTACAGACCCAAGACACGGTGGTCTTATCCACCACCCCCTGCAACGACTACCGCGCAACTCTGAAGCCTGATTTTTCAGATCCTTTACGAATTCGCTTTACCGGAAGCTACCCATTGAGTTGTGGGGAAAGAGTGTGGCCGGTGGCGTATGTCGATCCAGCGAATTTTGCGCCCCGCGCGGTGCAGGGGCTGTGGAGCACCATGGGCGGAAAACTCTCGGGCTCAGTGCGTTTTGGAAATGTGCCACCGCGCCTAGCCTCAGAAAAGCCACTATTCGAAGTTCGCTCTGCGCCCTTAGCGGAGATCATTCGCGACATCAACAAATACAGTAACAACGTGATGGCGCAGCAATTGTTTTTGACATTGGGGCGCGATGGCAATGGTTCAGTCGCCAATTTTTCTGCATCACGCAGCGTCATGCAGCGCTGGTGGCAAGAGCGCATTAGCCAAGATGAGCCTTTGAATATGGACAATGGCTCGGGCTTGTCGCGTACCGAGCGTATCAGCGCCCAAGCCCTGGGGCGCTTGCTGCAAAACGTTTACCGCTCGCCCCTGATGCCCGAATTCATTGCCTCTTTACCCATTAGCGGTATCGACGGAACGATGAAACGCAGCAAATCCAACAGCCAAGGCAGCGCCCACTTGAAAACCGGAAGCATCAACGGAGTCACCGCCATTGCGGGCTTTGTTCACGCAACCAGCGGCAAACACTATGTTCTGGTCGCCTTGGTGAATCACCCCAACGCCCCAGCTGCACGCGCTGTGTTTGACGCGCTCGTGGACTGGACCGCACAAGACCACTAAAGACTTTTATGCAACTATCTGATTGGGTTGGTAGCCTCGCAGCCACCTTAACCACCGTGAGTTTTATTCCCCAAGCGCTGCACACCTACCGCAGCAAAGATGTGGGTGGTATTTCCCTCTTGGGGTACAGCAGTTTTACCGTAGGGGTCGGGCTGTGGCTGATTTATGGGTTGTTGCTACGCGAGTGGCCTATCGTGATTGCCAACGCGATCACCGTGTCATTTGCCTCGCTGATTTTGCTGATGAAAATTCGCTACCGCTAGGCCGTGCCACAGCACTTCTTGAGTTTTTTCCCGCTTCCACAAGGACACACATCATTGCGCCCTGGCTCGGCCAACTTACGAACCGTTTCAACCCGCGGACCCACACCACGCCAGAGTTCATACATGTCGTAGACCGCCCACATCCCGTCAGCAAACGCGTTCACTCGGGCTTTACTCATGGAAGGTGGCGTGTCATCGCTAAAGGGAGATACTTCAGGCTCTCCCTCATCATCTTCGGTTAGCGCAACAATGGACTCCAAGGCTGCATCCAACCACTTGGCTGCGTCTTTGTCTTTCGGTGGCGCCCACTCCTCGGGCCAGTTTTCCACCACGAACATAAAACCCAAAGCCCAAACTTGGGCAAAGGATGGAACAGGATCGTCACCAAGCTCTGCACGCTCCTCCTCAGACAAGGACGCGATCGCTCCGCGCACATCCATGATTTCGGGCTGGTACGCGTGATCATCGTCTAATGACTCAATCTCTTTGGCCAAAGCGCTGGCAATTTCTTCCCAACGCTTCGTCCATATGTCCATAAACCGCTGGCGTTGGGCCGCATCGGCAAAACTGCCCTCAAATTCTGCGAGTTCGTCACCCAGTTCTTGAGCTGGTGTTTTTTCAGGCGCAACACCCAAAAGCACGTCTAAGTATTCATCTGCGCTGATCGCGCGGCGACTGCAAATCAGTGCGGCCATCACGCCTTCGCAAAACTCCCACTGCGGCGTCTCATCATTGCGCTCGCGCAAATCGTCCAAGATGGCATCAATTTCGTCAAACTCTTCGGGACTGACGGCGGGGGCTTGGTTAGACATGGTTTTCACAAGCTAGCAAGCGCCGCGGGCGAGTAGTCTTTGAGCTCGGTATCACGCCCATCACGCACTTTAAGAACCCATTCGGGGTCACTGATCAAGGCGCGGCCCACGGCGACCAAATCAAAATCACCCCGGTCAAAGCGACGCATCAATTCATCTAGTGAGGCGGGCTGCGAAGATTCACCACCAAAGGAGGCGATAAATTCTCCGGAGAGGCCCACCGAGCCCACTGTGATCGTGGGTTTGCCTGTGAGTTTTTTCGCCCAACCCGCAAAGTTCAGATCAGAGCTCTCGTACTCAGGCTCCCAGAAACGTCGCTGCGAGCAGTGGAAAATATCAGCGCCTGCATCCGCCAAGGGTGCAAGCCAGGCTTCCATTTCTTGCGGGGTTTTGGCCATTTGTACGGCGTAGTCTTGTTGCTTCCACTGCGAGAGGCGGATGATCACAGGGTAGCCTGGGCCGACCTCCGCGCGTACAGCTTTCAAAATGTTAGCGGCAAAACGCCCGCGCTGCACCAAGGTGCTTCCACCGTATTTATCTTCACGCGTATTGGTTACATCCCAAAAAAACTGGTCAATGAGGTAGCCGTGTGCTCCGTGAAGTTCTATGGAATCAAAGCCCAGTTTCTTAGCCGCTCCCGCTGCTCGCGCAAAGGCAGCAATGGTGTCTGCGATAACAGAGTCGATCATGGGTTCGCCCAGCGTTTTGTTTGCCGACGACTTTCCCGACGGTGAATCCCACGGACCCGGCGGCTGCCAGTCGGATCGGCGGTTACGCACAGCGCCCACATGCCAAAGCTGCGGTGCCATCACTCCGCCAGACGCGTGAACGCCCTCTATGACTCGCTTCCATGCTGCCAGCGCTGCGTCTCCGTAAAAGTGAGGAACATCGGGGTCATTCGAAGCTGCGGGGCGTTCCACCACCGTTCCCTCCGAAACGATCAACCCCACTGCAGCCTCCGCACGGCGTTTGTAATAAGCCGTTACCGCATCAGTAGGAACACCCCCAGGAGAAAAGGATCGGGTCATGGGTGCCATCACGATGCGGTTAGGCAGGTGAAGCGACTTGCAAGTAAAGGGCTGGAAAAGGGACGCGCTGTGGTTCATGTTTTGCCTAAGGTTTGATTACCTCAGCAATTGTATGTAACCGCTTTGAAGTCAAATACTGGTGCGGCTGGCGGGGATCACAAATACGCCCGTAACCCTCATGAACACAAGGCTTTCGGAAATTTGAATTTCAAGCTACCGCTAAAAATACCGCAAATTCTGAAAGTTAACTGCCCCAAGGGTTGATCACGTCCAGCCCCAGATCCAGACCCACAAAATCTCGACTGTTGCGCGTGACCATGCTCAAGCCATGCTGCACAGCGGTTGCCGCCAAAAGACTGTCAATCGCTGGCAATGGTCGGCCTGCTGCGGCCACCAATCGACCCCAACGATCTGCAACCTGTGCGTCAACCGGAAAGATGCGTCCGGCAAAAAAACCAGGCAAATCCGTCTCCAGCCAATCCGCCAGGGCCATGCGACGTTCAGCATTTGCCAACCCTTCAATGCCTTTGCGTAATTCTCCCAGCGTTAACACACTCAAAAACAGCGTTGACGCAGGCCTGCGCGAAAACCACTCGACCACACTGGCATCAGGCGTCTTGCGGCGCAGCTCCGACAAAACGTTGGTGTCGAGCAAATAACTCAAAGCGACACCTCGCGGGTCAAACTGGTGTCACGCTCGAGCGTGATGTCATCCGCTCCATACAGTGGCGAACGGCGCATGAAGTCAACCAAGGAATGTTCGTTGCCTGTCAGACGTTCGAACATGGAGCGAGAAACCACCACCGCGACCGGGTTGCCGTGCAGGGTAATGTTTTGCGGCCCCTCACTCTCGGCGCACTTGACCACTTCCGATAGCCGGGCTTTGGCCTCTTGCATTTGCCATACGTGCATACTGAACCTCCATCTCGAATATTCTGACTAGACAGGTCAGAATATAGCATGCTTGACCAAGGTCTGTAAACAGGGGGCTGACGGCAGACTTGGCGCTGCAGACTCCAATACGACTGCCATCTTGCACCAGGCTGACTATATTCAAACCGGATAGCCCATTCCTTGGCCCAGTTCTGGATCGTGCCGCTGATGTTCTCTGGCCCGTTGTGGCAAAACCCCAAGTCAACACAGCGAATCAACTGTGGTTTGCCGCGCCAAGAGATAATCTGCTTTAACGAACGAATCACCCGCTCACTCGGCAGTGAGAAGTCCACCTCGATGCCCAGCGCCTCACGGTTGAAATCATCGATGACATTAAACAGTCGCAAGCTCCTGCCGTCCTCCAACTTATCGTGCATGAAGTCCATTGACCAGACTTGATTGATGGCCTGCGGCACCGCTAAAGTGGAGTTGGCACGCCACTTGTAAAACGTAGCGGTGCATATACCCAGCTCTCGGCATATCTCAGGAACCGCTAGGCCGGCTTCAACATGTTTGAGGGCAGCCATGATCATGAATGGTGCGGCTGGCGGGGATCGAACCCACGACCCTTGGCTTCGGAGGCCAATACTCTATCCACTGAGCTACAGCCGCATACTGTGTGTGGCTTAGATTGTAGGGCGTTTCACAGAGCGCCCCGCTATAATCTCTGCTTGATTTTGATGCATCTGACCTATTAAGGACACCATGAGCGATAACAGCCACACTGAAGCACACGAAGAAGACCACACAGGTCCGGTGAAAAACCCTAAGCAAATGTTAATGGCGGTTTTAGCCTCTTTTGTGATCCCTATTTTTGTAATCATCGGCTTGGTCTATTACGTTACCTCTGCCAATAAGCCTGCAGCGGGTGCATCAGACATGGAAAAATCCATTACTGAGCGGATTCAAAAAATAGGTTCCATCGAAATCCGAGATGCCAACCGTGAAATGAAAACTGGCGAAGAGGTTTACAAAGCACAGTGTTTAGCTTGTCACGCGAGTGGTGCGGCCGGAGCGCCTAAATTTGGTGACGCTGCAGCTTGGGGGCCTCGTATCAAAACAGGTTTCGCAGCGCTTTGGAACTCCGCTCTGAAAGGCAAAAACGCCATGGGTGCACAAGGTGGCGGTGATTACTCTGAATATGAAATTGCCCGCGCGGTTGTCTTTATGGCCAACGCTGCTGGCGGAAAATTTCCTGAGCCGGCAAAACCTGCTGCCGAAGCCGCTAAGTAATTTTTAGGGTTCTTGCTGGGCTGGTTTGGTAGCCAAACCGCTTTGGCAATTCGCTAAAGGTAACTTCTTCAACCGGCCAGTGTTGGGTTTCTATGGCTTTGGCAACGTGAATCGTGTCTTGGGTGTGCACAAGCCCAAAGCCGTGGTCGGTTTGTAAATAAACCCATCCGCGTTCATCCACAAAACACTTTTTAAATTGAGCCAGTGCGCCGGTATGGGCATGAATTACGCCATCTACGTTTACCCGCCACACCAGCGGGGTTGCTTCTAATTCCAGATAGACCCGCTGCGGTCCGTTCTGAAAATACCAAAATCCTTCATCATTCGCTGCGTAATTACGGGCTATGAATTCAATGAGTTTTTCATGTTGAAGCAACGATCCCTTTGCACCGGGTTTTCCGCTGTCAAAGTATCCTGTCGCTTGGGCTTGGTCATCGCGCATATACCAGTTGCCACGGGCGTCTAGTCCTAACCAACCGTAACAGTCGGGAACGTTGGGCCATTTGGCCATGGCTTGTTTGACTATGTCATCCATGAGAACTCCCTTGCGGTGCTTGAAGCCATGCCCCTATGTGCTCAGGCAGAGTGTGTAAGTGAGCGGGAAATTTTCCCGCAGGAAATCCCACGTGTCCGCCTTGTGCAGGCTGCCATAAGGTGACGCAAGAGCCTACCTCGCGGGCATGGGGCAGGCTATTCGCCGGAACAAAGGGGTCGTTCAAGGCGTTCACAACCAAAGCAGGGATTTTTATTTCATTTAAGCGCGGTTTGGCAGACGCTCGTTTCCAATAGTCTTCGGTGTTTTTAAACCCATGCAGCGGCGCCGTAAAGACGTTATCAAAATCATACAAGTCTCGTGCATCGTCCATTGCAGCTTTAGCGAATAGCCCTGGAAATTGTTTCAGCTTCAGCAGCGCCTTAGGTCGCATTGTTTTCAAAAACATGCGCGTGTAGACCTGAAGATTAAATCCTTTGCCTATGGCCATTCCGCTGGCAGCTAAATCAATCGGCGAGCACACGGCCGAGACCGCACTCACTGTTTCTTTTGCTGACTCACCCGCTTCTTGAGACCAACGCAACAAGGCGTTCCCTCCCAATGAGATGCCCACACAGTAGATAGGTCCGGTCCTTGTGTTGCGAATTCTTTTAAGGATCCAGTCAATTTCTTCAAAATCACCCGAGTGGTACGCCCGCGGAGCCAGGTTGATTTCTCCACTGCAACCTCTAAAGTGAACCACGACATACGCCAACCCGTTTAACCGGCAATAGTTGGCAAACGCCAAGGCGTAATGGCTTTGCGAGGTGCCTTCCAGTCCATGAAACAAGACGACCAAGGGTTTCTCGCTTGAGGATTGACATTCGAGCCAATCAAGATCAATGAAGTCAGCGTCTGGTGTCGCCCAGCGCTCACGGCGGTAAACGGGCGTAGCACCCACGAAGGCTTGGGCGAGTCGCGCGGCGTAGATGGTTTGTAAATTCCCACTTGGTAACCAAGCGGGTGGCGTGTATTTCATGGGTGTTTATTTCTATGAGTCGATTATCCTACCCACAAAAACAAAAACCGCCGGAGTGGCGGTTCTTGTTCTAAAGGCATCGTATGCTTGGAAGTCTTAGCGCTTATGTTGGAAGCGTCGCAACGCTGCAATTTGGGCGACCAAGGTTGAAAGCTCAGACTGCGCAATCGCCATATCAATCTCGCTCTTCGCATTTTTCAAAGCTTCTTGCGCCAAAGCACGGGCTTCGTTGGCCTTTTCTTCGTCCAAATCTTTGCCCCGAATCGCTGTGTCAGAAAGCACCGTAACACAGTTGGGTTGCACTTCAATAATGCCACCAGCTACGAAGACGAACTCTTCACTGCCGTCGGTTTTTTGAATGCGCACTGAGCCGGCTTTAACACGCGTAATCAGCGGTGTGTGGCGTGGGTAAATTCCCAGCTCGCCCGACTCTCCAGGAACGGCTACAAAGCGCGCCTCCCCAGAGAAGATGGACTCTTCAGCACTGACCACATCAACGTGGATGGTGTTCATGGCTTAGACCTTTTTGGCTTTTTCGAACGCTTCGTCAATGGTACCCACCATGTAGAACGCTTGCTCTGGCAAGTGGTCGCACTCACCGGAGACGATCATCTTGAAGCCACGAATGGTTTCAGCCAATGACACGTATTTACCTGGTGAACCAGTGAACACTTCAGCTACGTGGAAAGGCTGTGACAAGAAGCGTTGGATCTTACGGGCACGGGCCACGGTCAATTTGTCTTCAGGAGCCAACTCGTCCATACCCAAAATCGCAATAATGTCGCGCAATTCTTTGTAGCGCTGCAGTGTTCCCTGAACAGCACGGGCGGTTTCGTAATGGTCCACACCCACCACCAACGGATCCAACTGGCGGCTGGTGGAGTCCAAAGGATCCACAGCGGGATAGATACCCAATGACGCGATATCACGAGACAACACCACGGTGGAGTCCAAGTGAGCAAAGGTAG
>SXSX01000109.1 GCA_005793295.1 Burkholderiales bacterium
CTGGCCAAACGCATGGGTAAACCACGCGTGATCGCGGAAACGGGCGCCGGACAGCACGGCGTTGCAACAGCTACCATTTGTGCGCGTTACGGTTTGGAATGTGTGGTTTACATGGGCAGCGAAGACGTCAAACGCCAAAGCCCCAACGTCTACCGCATGAAACTCTTAGGTGCAACCGTGGTTCCTGTTGAGAGCGGCAGCCGAACCCTCAAAGACGCTTTAAATGAAGCCATGCGGGATTGGGTTGCCAATGTGGACAATACGTTCTACATCATCGGCACCGTTGCAGGTCCACACCCCTACCCTATGATGGTTCGGGACTTTCAAAGCGTGATCGGTACCGAATGCATTGCCCAAATGCCTGACATGCTAGCCAAGCTCAATGCAGTTAACCAACAACCTGACGCAGTCATTGCCTGTGTGGGCGGCGGAAGTAACGCGATGGGTATTTTTTACCCCTATATTCCTTTTGAAAATACCCGCCTCATCGGCGTCGAGGCCGCTGGCGAAGGAATGGACAGTGGAAAACACTCTGCCTCGATTCAACGCGGCAGCCCCGGCGTTTTACACGGCAACAGAACCTACGTTCTCCAAGACGACAACGGCCAAGTGACTGAAACCCACAGCATCAGCGCAGGCTTAGACTACCCCGGCGTTGGCCCAGAACATGCGTTTTTAAACGACATCGGGCGGGCCCAGTATGTCGGCGTCACCGATAAAGAAGCGCTTGAGGCTTTCCATTACCTGTGCCGCACCGAAGGCATTATTCCGGCCCTTGAATCGAGCCACGCCGTCGCCTATGCCATGCAATTGGCTAAAACAATGCGTCCTGACCAATCCATTTTGGTAAACCTTTCAGGCCGCGGCGACAAAGACATTGGAACGGTTGCCGACCTCAGCAATGCAGACTTTTATTGCCGCCCCAGCTGCAAAGGCCAAAGCGTTAAAGGGGGCGAGCAGCCGGTTCATGTTGTGAAGTCTGGAGTCGCCGCATGAGCCGCATTGACTCCACATTCGCCGCGCTCAAAAGCCAAGGCCGTAAAGCGCTTATTCCCTTTGTCACAGCAGGCTTCCCCTTTGCCGACGTGACGCCTGAGTTGATGCATGCCATGGTGGCCGGCGGCGCCGACGTTATTGAACTCGGCGTTCCTTTTTCTGACCCCAGCGCCGACGGCCCCGTGATTCAAAAAGCGGGCGACAAGGCTTTGGCTTTTGGCATTGGCCTAAGCCATGTTTTGCAAATGGTGCGGGACTTTCGACAAACCAACCAAACCACGCCGGTGGTTCTCATGGGGTATGCCAACCCCGTTGAGCGCTACGACCAAAAACATCCGCTCCCCGGCGTTGCTAGCCCCTTTGTGAAGCATGCCGCAGAGGCTGGAGTCGATGGAGTGTTAATTGTTGACTATCCCCCCGAGGAGTGCGAAGCCTTTGCCCAAGACTTGCGCTCGCACGGTTTAGATTTAATTTTTTTACTCGCCCCCACCAGTACCGATGAGCGCATGGCCCAGGTCGCAAAAATTGCGAGTGGTTATGTGTACTACGTCTCGCTCAAAGGGGTCACCGGGGCGGGGACGCTCGATACCGATGCGGTAGAAGCCATGCTCCCCCGCATCAGAAAACATATTCACACCCCAGTCGGTGTAGGATTTGGTATTCGCGACGCAGAAACCGCCAAGACCCTTGCCAAAGTCGCGGACGCCGTGGTCATTGGTAGCAAAATTATTCAACTCATTGAACATCAAACCCGATCGCAAGTGGCCATCACGGCGCAGAATTTCCTTAAAGAAATTCGACACGCCATGGATGCGTAAACCCCATCGAAACCCAAGAAGCAAAGGCGCCCTATGAGCTGGCTTGAGAAACTCCTCCCCCCCACGATCACCCAAACCGATCCGGCTGACAGGCGCAGCGTTCCCGAAGGGCTTTGGATTAAATGCCCAAGCTGTGAAACCGTGCTCTACAAGACCGACTTAGAGCAAAACCAAAACGTCTGCCCTAACTGCAGCCACCACCACCGCATCGGTGCGCGGGCTCGGCTCAATGTTTTTCTTGACAACGAAGGCCGCTTTGAGATCGGCCAAGAAGTACTCCCTGTTGATGCGCTCAAATTCAAAGACAGCCGCAAATACCCTGAGCGCCTCAAAGAAGCGCTAGAGAACACCGGCGAAACCGATGCGCTGGTCGTGATGGGGGGCTCCGTCCACGGCGTGAGCTTGATCACTGCGTGTTTTGAATTCGAATTCATGGGCGGCAGCATGGGCTCCGTTGTGGGAGAGCGTTTTGCCCGAGGCGTAGAAGCCGCGATTGAACAGAAAGTTCCTTTTTTGTGCTTTACAGCGACAGGCGGTGCGCGGATGCAAGAAGGGCTCTTGAGCCTGATGCAAATGGCCAAGACCAACGCCTGCCTCACCCGGCTCGCGAAAAAAGGATTGCCCTATATCAGCGTCTTGACCGATCCCACCATGGGCGGAGTCAGCGCTGGCTTTGCATTTTTGGGCGACGTTGTTATCGCGGAACCCAAAGCCTTGATCGGCTTTGCGGGCCCTCGGGTAATTGAGTCAACCGTTCGCGTCACCCTGCCTGAAGGCTTTCAACGCGCAGAGTTTTTGCAAACCAAAGGGGCGGTTGACTTGATATGTGACCGACGCGAACTGCGTAAAACCATCGCCGACACCTTAGCGATGTTGACTCGCCAATCCAGCGACGCGGTGATTTAACGAGCCCATGGGTTAGGCTGCAACAGCCATCACCGCAAAGCCTTGCAGCGCGTTCAACACCAGCGCAACAACCTGCAAGGCCAGCAAAAGCGCCAATGGAGAGAGATCGATCCCGCCAAAAAGGGGTAAAACGCGCCGCACCGGAGCCAAGAAAGGCGCGACCAAACGGTCCAACCACTCCGACAAACCCGAGCGCGTTTGCACCCACGACAAGAGCGCAGATACCAAGACCAAGCCCGTGAGCGTCGACAGCCCAATGCGAACCACGCCAAACACAGCCAAGACCACTACCACGCCCATGTTTTGCATAGCGCCTTGCAACAACCACAAGACCGAAAACTGGGCTAATTCGAGTAAAAATGCAGCCACCAAGCTTGCGGTGTCCACGGGCCCCATGGTCGGCAGCGCTTTGCGCAGAGGCAAAACAATCCAATCGGTCAACGAGAAAATAAAGGGCCCCAAGGGATTGCCTGCCCGCGCAGACATCGGAATTCTTTGAAACTGCATATACAGGCGCAGCAAACAAGCGCCGCTAACCAAACCAACGGCCACATCCAAAAGCAAAGAAATAATTTGATACAGCATAGTGTTTGAAGCCTCAAAAGTGTGCAGTGGATCATAGTCGCTGCCAGCCTCTTAGAATCTAGGGTTACATCCTGACTGCCACAGAGAAAAATACATGTCTGACGCCACCCACGCTGCCCCCGCCCCTCAAGACGAAAACCAATTGATTCTTGAGCGCCGGGAAAAACTCAACGCCATTCGCCAAGACCAAGCCGACGGCAAAGGCGTTGCTTTCCCCAATGATTTTTCACCTAGCCACAAAGCCGCAGAATTGTTCGCAGCCTATGAAGACAAAACCACCGAGGAACTTACGCAACTGGCAGTCAAGGTCAAAGTTGCCGGCCGCATGATGCTCAAACGCGTCATGGGCAAAGCCAGCTTTTGCACACTCCAAGACGCATCGTTTGGCAGCAGCGGCGGTCGCATTCAGATCTACGTCAAGGGCGAAGAAATTGGTGAAGACCTTTACACCACTTTCAAACACTGGGACTTAGGCGATATCGTGGCCGCCGAAGGCACCATGTTCAAAACTAAAACGGGCGAACTGTCACTGCATGCGACCAAGGTTCGCTTGTTAACCAAAAGCCTGCGCCCCATGCCCGATAAGTTTCACGGCATCAGCGACCAAGAAGTCAAATACCGCCAGCGCTATATCGATTTAATGACCGACGAAGACACGCGTAAACGCTTTGTTGCAAGAAGCAAAGCGGTCAGCGGTCTGCGTGAATTTATGGTGCACCACGGCTTCTTAGAAGTCGAAACGCCCATGCTCCACCCGATCCCAGGCGGTGCCAACGCTAAGCCGTTTACCACCCACCACAACGCGTTAGACCAACA